>CADCWJ010000140.1 GCA_902806365.1 uncultured Thermomicrobiales bacterium | reverse complement strand
TCCTTGTTGAGGACGACGGCGGTGATCGTGTCCGTCTCGCCGTTGAAGTTGACGATCTTGTCGAAGAGCGCCTTGTCGGCGTTCCACGCCTTCGGGTTCTTGACCATGTCGAACTGGGCGTTGGAGATCGTGGCCGCGTCGATCATGTACGGGCCGCTGGCCGGGACGTTCTCCGGGCGGAAGGCGTTGAACTGCTCGAGGAGCTGGGCGCCTTCCGGATCCTCGATCGTCAACCCGGCGCCAAAGACATCGCGCGCGCGCTGGGCCCACTCGCCAAAGATCGAAGAGGGGCGCGGACTCTGGCGGATCACGTAGCGCTCGACAACCGTCGATGGCAACGACATGTGGAACTGGACCGTGTAGTCGTCGACTGCCTGGACATCGTCGATGTATTTCCAGACCGAGTTGGACATGATCCGCAGCACCCAGAAGGTGTCGACGACATCCTTGGCGGTAAACGGTGTGTCGTCGCTCCAGATCACTCCCTCACGGAGCGTGACCTGGAAGGTGTCGGCGTTGGGATCGATCCCGCCGGCGACCGGTGAGGCAGCCGGGGAAGCGACCGGTGAGGCGACTGGTGTCGCGCCGGGGGTGCCGCTGGCGGGCGTCGCGCCGGTCTGGATGAAGGCCCACTCGGTTGCGAGCAGCGGCATCCATTCGCCGGAGGCCCAGTAAAACAGGCCGAGTGGTTCGTAGATCAGGTCGCCATAGATGTTGGGCGGGTTCATGATGCCGTCGGTGACGAAGGAGTTGAAGTGGCCACCCGAGCCGAGGTCCAGATACGGCCAGGCGGAGTGGAACTCCGTTCCGCCGCCCTGGTTGCGGACGATTCGTCCACCGGCGCCGGGAGCGGTGCCCGCCAGCGCGCTGGCAGCCGCGCCACCGGCGAGGATCGCCCCGGCGGCCGTGCCAGCGGCGGTGCCCATCAGGCGACGACGCGAGAGCGGCTTGTCAAGAGCATGAGTGACGACGGATGTCTGATCTCCGGAATCCCGCGACATGTGTTCCTCCTGTGGCATGACCGTCAGCCGCCGCCCTCCATTCATTGGCGACCCGGTGACGCCGGGCCGCCGTAAAGGATGGCGTCGCTGCATTTGACCATGCCGGCGTAGAAGAATCCAGAAGCTACCGCCCTGATAGCCCCGGCGTCCCGATCCGACGTTGGCGCGATGTGGAGCCCGCGTCGGGTGTTGGTCTGTTTGCCCAGAAACGCAGGGTTCCGGGGCATTGCCACTGGTTGATCGAACAAGGGAAGCATACCACCGTCGCCGTGACACGGCTCGTCACCGCCCCCCGGGGCGGTGCCCCCGGCATACGCATCGCGTTCCCCATTCCGTAGGGGAGGCCCCTGTGGCCTCCCAACGTTACACAGGACCGGCCCGCCTCACCGCATATCACACCATGCATGCGGGTGGTCGTAGCCATCGTCCCGGATGGCGGAACGAGAATCTTTTGCCAACCGCGGGAGGCCACCGATGCCGCTTACAGGGGCCTCCCCTACGAATGCATGCGTTTGATTACAGGGGCCTCCCCGGCGGAAGGGTGGGGCGTCGAAACGGGGGGCGATGCGGCTCAGTCGGCGGCGGTACTGGCGGCAGGGATGGCCGAGGTGGGAACCAGATTCCGCCCGGTTCCCCCCTGCTGGATGTCACGCACGACAGGGTGGCAGGCGACCGCGCGTTGCCCGCCAACGTCCACCAGCGGCGGAACAACCGTGTCGCACAACCCCGGCTCCCAGTACGGGCAGCGTGGGTGGAAGACGCACCCGCTCGGCAGGTTGGCGAGGTTCGGAATGTCGAGGCTCCGTAGCTGGAGCTTCTCCTTCGAGCGGGTCAGGTCGGGATCGGCCTCGGGAATCGCCGCCGCCAGCGCCCGCGTATACGGGTGCAAGGAACGGGTGATGAGCCCCGGCGTCGCTCCGTACTCGATCAGCTTGCCGACGTACATCACGCCGACGCGGCCCTCCCAGGCGAAATACTTCACGACCGCCAGATCGTGGGTGATGAACAGAAAGGTGACGCCCAGCTCGTTGCGGAGCTTGAGCAGCGTGTTGAGCAGGCTGACCCGGATCGAGACATCAACCATTGAGACCGCTTCGTCGGCAATGATCACACGGGGGTTGAGCGCCATCGCGCGGGCGATCGAGACGCGCTGGCGCTGCCCGCCCGAGAGCTGGTGCGGGAACTTCTCGATGAAGTTCTCGACCGGGCGCAGGTCCACCAGCTCCAGCAGCTCGCCTGCCCGCTTCGTCGCCTCGCGCTGGCCCTTGACGAGGTTATGGTGCAGGAGCGGAGCGCGAAGGGTGTCGCCGACGGTGTGGACCGGATTGAGGGACGCGTATGGATCCTGATGCACGATCTGGACCGACGTGCGGTATTCCTTGAACTGTGCCTTCGACATCGCATTGATATCGTTGCCCTCGAACCGGACGCTCCCGGAGGTGGGCTTGAGCAACCCGGCGGCCATCCGGGCAACGGTCGT
>CADCWJ010000139.1 GCA_902806365.1 uncultured Thermomicrobiales bacterium | reverse complement strand
GCGGGGTTGACCTTTTTCGCGACCCACTTCTGGCTGGTGCAACGTGCTCAATCGCGAGTGCGGATGGCTCAGGCGGAAGCGGATCGGATCGTCGAAGAAGCGGAGATTGCGCGACGGGATGCGGCCCTGACTGCCAGGGATGAGGCGATTCGGCTTCGGAACGAACTCGATCGAGATCTCGGCGTACGCCGCAAGGAGATCGACCGGATCGAACGCCGCGTTGAGCAGAAGGAAGAGAGCATCGACAAGAAGTCCCTCATGCTCGAACAACGGGAGCAGGGACTTCGGCGTCAGGAACAACAGTTCACCAGTGCGCGCGAGACGTGGGACAAGGAGCGCGCCAAACAGGAGCAGGACTTCCAGCAGTCCAAGTCCGTTCAACTCCAGGAGCTCGAGCAGGCCAAGGGACTGCATCTCCAGGAGTTGGAGCGGATGGCGGGGTTGTCGGTTGACGAGGCGAAGGAAGAGTTGGTCGCCCTCGTCGAGTACGATGCCCGGAACCTGGCCGCTCGCAAGGTGCACGAGATCGAGCGTGAGACCAAACTGGATGCCGATCGCCGGGCTCGCAAGATCCTGGCGACGGCCGTCCAGCGGATCGCCACCGATTACATCGCCGAGTCCACCGTGACCGTCGTGCCGCTGCCCACCGACGAGATGAAAGGGCGAATCATCGGCCGGGAGGGCCGCAACATCCGGGCGCTGGAACAGGCAACGGGCGTCGACCTGATCGTCGACGACACGCCCGAAGCGGTGACGGTCTCCGGATTCGATCCGGTCCGTCGCGAGATCGCGCGGCGCTCGCTCATGAAGCTGCTGCAGGATGGCCGGATTCATCCGGCCCGGATCGAGGAAATCGTCAACAAGACGCAACTCGAGCTCGAGCAGGTGATGCGCGAAGAAGGTGAGCGGATCGCCTACGAGGCGAACGTCCCCGGTCTTCATCCGGACCTCGTCAAGCTGCTTGGCCGGCTTAAGTTTCGGACGAGTTATGGCCAGAATGTGCTCGGCCATTCGCTCGAGGTCTCGGTCATCTGCGCCAACCTGGCCGCCGAGCTGGGAGCGGACATCAACATCGCCAAGACCGCGGGATTGCTGCACGACATCGGCAAGGCCGTCGACCATGAGGTCGAGGGTCCGCACGCGCTGATCGGGGCGGATATCGCCAAGCGGCTGGGGCGGTCGGCCAAGATCGTTCACGCCATCGCCGCGCATCACAACGAAGAAGAGCCGCAGACGATCGAGGCGTTCATCGTGCAGACCGCGGATGCGATCAGCGGTGCCCGCCCGGGTGCTCGCCGGGAAATGGTCGAAACCTACATCAAGCGACTGGAAGCGCTCGAGGGCGTGGCAAATTCGTTCGAAGGGGTGGAGAAGTCATTTGCGATCCAAGCCGGCCGGGAGGTGCGAATCCTCGTGCAACCCAACTCGGTCGATGATCTCGGCGCGAGCCGGCTCGCCCAGGATGTGGTCAAGAAGATCGAGGAAACCCTGGAGTATCCGGGTCAGATCAAGGTCACGGTGATTCGTGAGACCCGGGCTGTCAACTACGCGCGGTGATCCCGGTTCGACGATGGCTGGTGCCCTTCCCCAAGCGTGGAAGCAAGGCCGCGAGAACCGGAACATGAACTCCAAACGATGAGACGGGCGACCCAGTTCTGCCAAGAACCGGGTCGCCCGTTTTGTGTTTTGGCGCAGAAGGGTGCGTCCGTTCACGCACGATCGGACGCGTTCAGTCCCGGCCGGTGTAGCCGTCGCCCGTGACGGCGGGCTCTTTCTTGTGTAGTCTGCTAGGCGAACAGCGGCTTCACATCCCGGGAACCGATGGTAACGCCGGTCCGCGTGGATTGCACAAGCGTCATTGCGGCGCCAGACCTGGTGAATCTGGCGAGGTGCACGCTGATCGACACAAGGCTCGTGAATGGCCGGGAAGCGACGGCCCGGGTGGGCTTCGTCGCTCTACATTCACCATCATCGACATGGCCCGGCATTCGGGTGTGTGGGGAACGCATTGGGGAGCCTCACGTGATGAACCGTTTCTTCAGCAAGCTCGACCTGCGCGACATCAAGATCGACCCGGAAGGATCACGCTTTCCACCGGATGCCGAGGATGTTGTCGAGGAGCATGACGACCCTCCGGCCCGACCGCCCTTCGCCGAGACGATGACGGTCGACGTGGCTGAGCCCGACGCAGCGTCACACTCCGCCTGGCCGGAGATTCGTCATGCGGACATGCTCGAGATGCCGCAGGAGCACGTCGCTCCCGACGCGGCCGCGCTGGATCACCTCAACGGTGCCGTTCACTCCGTCGCGCACTCCCATCTTGCGCTCACGGGATCGGACCTCGAGGGAGAGATCCTCAAGGTGTCGGCCCGGTCGCGGCCGAGTGCGGTCGCCGGCGCGATCGCCGGGGTCGTCCGTGAGGCGGGGCGTGCCGAAGTTCAGGCGATCGGCGCTGGAGCGACGAACCAGGCGATCAAGGCCGTCGCGATCGCTCGCGACTACCTGGGTGAGACCGGGATCGACGCGGTCTGCGTCCCGGCGTTCATTGACGTAACCATCAACAACGAGGATCGTACCGCCATCCGGCTCATCGTCGAACCCCGGTAGGCGGGACCTGCGATGGAGCGTGAAGCGACGGGAGTGCTGGACCGTACCGAACCCCAGCGCACCGCCGGACACGCTTTTTCGATCGACCTGCACGCGCACACGACCGCCTCGGATGGAACGCTTTCCCCCGTTGACCTGGTGCAACTCGCAGGTCAACGGGGGATTTCCGTGCTCGGGATCACGGATCACGACACGCTCGATGGTATTGCCGCAGCCCGACAGAGTGCTGCTGACCGTGACATCGAGATCGTTCCCGGGGTCGAGTTGTCGACCACAGTCACAGGCGCCGAAATCCATATTCTTGGCTACTTCGTGGACGAGGGCGATTCGCGGCTTGTCGACACGCTTGCCGGGTTCGCGGGGGACCGCCGTCGCCGGATCGAGAAAGTCATCGCCAGGCTGCGTGCAGCCGGCATCCCGCTCGATGCCGCCGATATTCTGCGGCACGCCGAGAACGGATCGATCGGGCGACCGCATGTCGCCCGCGCCTTGGTCAAGCTCGGCGTCGTGGCCACGACGGACGAAGCGTTCGAGCGGTACCTGAAGAAGGATCGACCGGGCTGGGTGCCCCGCGAGCCATTCTCACCGGAAGACGCCGTTGGGCTGCTCGCCAATCATGGTGCGATCCCCGTCCTCGCGCATCCATTCTCGACACGAGCCGTCGAGGCAACCGTCAAGCGCTTGATTCCCGCCGGGCTGCGTGGGATCGAGGTCCACTATGGCCAGTACACCGCCGACCAGCGGCGGGAACTCGAATCCATTGCCGACGCATTCGCGCTGCTATCGACCGGAGGGAGCGATTACCACGGACCGAACGGTCGCGAGGGGCGTGACCTCGGTTCGGTCCAGGTTCCCGAAGCGGCGTGGCAGCGGCTGCGCCAGGCTGGCGTCGAGCGAGGCATCGGCGCATGAGCCGAGGCACACCTGAAACGCTGCCCGGCGTTGTGGGCGTCGTGATCGTTGCGGCCGGTCGCGGGGAGCGTTTCGGGGTCGCGGCCAAGGTCCTGGCCAATGTCGGTGATCGCCCGATGCTCGCCTGGACGCTGGATGCCGTCGCCCGTGCACCGGGCGTTGGCGAGGTCGTGGTCGTCGCCGGAGAGCACAGCGAGCGGGGTATCCGGGATGTGGTCGACGCCGGTTCGTGGCCGTATCCCGTGCGCATCGTGATCGGTGGCGAGCGCCGCCATGATTCCGTGATGGCGGGAGTGCGAGCCATATCGGCTACCGTCGACGTCGTCCTGATTCACGATGCGGCTCGGCCGCTCGTCACCGCTGACCTCTTCACGGCGTGCGCCGCCGCCGCCCGCGCCGATGGAGCAGCGATCGTGGCAGTGCCGGTGACCGTTACGATCAAGCGGGTCAGGGATGGCGCCGTCGTCGAGACAAGCCCGCGAGATGCGCTTTGGGCCGCGCAGACACCGCAGGGGTTCGTGCGACGACTCCTGATCGAGGCCAGCGAACGCGCCGACCAGCGCCACCTGGATGTAACGGACGAGGCATCGCTGCTCGAACGTCTTGGACAACCAGTGCGGATCGTGGCCGGATCGCAGTCGAACCTCAAGGTGACCCACCCCTCCGATCTGCACATCGCCGACGCACTGCTCCGGCGCCGCACAGCCGGCACGGGGGGAGTGGCACGGACATGACCATGCCATCCGAGTCACGGTATCCCCGAGCCGGAATCGGGTACGACGTACACCGGTTCGTGCTCGGTCGCCGCCTGGTGTTAGGGGGTGTTGAGATCGATCATGACCAGGGGCTCGACGGCCACTCCGACGCCGATGTGGTGCTCCACGCGATCACCGACGCGATGCTCGGCGCCGCCGCGCTCGGGGACATCGGCACCCACTTCCCGCCCGGCGAGCCGGAATGGCGCGATGCAGACAGCGGCGATCTGCTCCGGCACGCCGCGATGCTGCTGCGGAAGCATGGCTGGCGGGTCGTCAATATCGACGCGACGGTGATTGCCGAAGCGCCGAAAGTGCTTCCCCACGCTGCCGCGATGCGACGGGCTATCGCCGCCTGCGTTGGAATTCGGCCGGATGAGGTCAGCGTCAAGGCAACCACCAACGAAGGTATGGGATTCGTCGGCCGCGGGGAAGGGATCGCCACGCTGGCGACAACCATGATCGTCCCGACAGGGTGACCAGGGCGTCGACACGGTGTTCGAATTGAACGACGCCACGTGGTTCGCCGATAGATGAGGGTGCTGGTCCAGCGCGTCTCCGAAGCGAGCGTGCACGTCGAAGGGCAGGTCGCTGGCCTGATTGGCTGTGGATTGCTTCTGCTCGTTGGCATTTCAGCGGAGGACGGCGAACCGGAGATTGCGCGAGTGGCCGACAAGGTGGTCAACCTCCGGATCTTCGCCGATCCGGACGGGCGCATGAACCTCAGTGCGCTCGACCTGGGCGCCACCGATCCGATGAGTGTCGGGATGCTCGTCGTCTCCCAGTTCACGCTATACGCCGATGTCGTGCGCGGCCGCCGGCCCAGCTTCGTGCGGGCCGCAGCACCGGACAGGGCCGCGCCCCTGGTCGAGCGATTCGCGACCCTGCTCGAAGCGACGGGATTGCGCGTCGAGCGCGGCGTATTCGGGGCGGAGATGGCCGTTCACCTTGTCAACGATGGCCCGGTCACGATCCTGATCGACAGCGATGACCTGCATCGACGGGCCATTCCGGGCGGGAGTGTTTGAGGAGCGGCTACACTCTGGTCATGAGCAAGCGTTCGCCCCACGCCAACCCAGGGGAACCCGATGCAATGCTCCCGATCCCTGATGGGGGATTGGGCAGTGGCATGCCGGACTGGCTCCGGCGCCCTCCCGCCTGGCGGAGCACCGGAACGACGCCCGCTCCATCCAAAGTGATCCCGCCGCCGGACAACTCGCCGATCGACCCGCGAACGATGCTGACGGTCGATGACTTGCCGGCCTGGCTCCAGGGTATTGCGGCTGCGACGTCCGGGAGCAAAGACGTCGACCGGGAGAATCCGACGGTTGATCGAGACGGAGACGCCCCAACGGTCGACGCGGAACCGGCTTCTGCTTCGTCAGACGTCGGACCGGAGAGCACCTTCGTCGAACCGTCACCATC
>CADCWJ010000138.1 GCA_902806365.1 uncultured Thermomicrobiales bacterium | reverse complement strand
CGGTCGAACCGCAACGGGGCCAGATCCTGCATCTATCGCTGCCGGAGGGAGACACTTCTTCCTGGGTGATCCTCGGTGGGTTCAGCGACCAGTACATGCTCACCTTCGGTCCGAACCGAATCGTGGCCGGCGCGACGCGCGAGCACGGATCCGGCTTCGACGTTCGCATGACTGCCGGTGGCGTTAAATCCGTGGTCGATCAGGTGCTGAAGGTGGCTCCCGGCCTGGCGACCGCAACAGTGGACGAAGTCCGTGTCGGTCTCCGCCCGCTCTCGGCGGATGGCCTGCCGTTCCTGGGGAGGGCACCAGGTTTCGAGAATGTCATCATAGCCACGGGACACGGTCCAAGTGGGCTGCAGCTCGGCCCGTATTCGGGACTGGTCGCCGCCCAGCTCGTCCAATCCCAGCCAGTGGAGGAGGATCTTGGGCCGTTTGCGGTAAACCGGCTGATCGATGGCAAAGCCGTAAAGGGGACGTTGTGACAGGTCTTTTCGCGGAGCGGCCAATCCGGCTGGTCACGTTCGATCTCTATGACACGCTCGTCGAGGCGGTTCCCCCACGCTGGGAACGCTTCGCAGCCGCCGCGGAAAAAGGCGGGATTTCGACCGATCCATCGATCTTCCTGACGGCGGACCTCGCCGCCGAGGAGTTCTACACAATTGAGAATGGCCGGAATCCGATCCGTGACCGGTCGCCCAGCGAGCTGGAGCGGTTCCGGATCGCGTATATCGCGCGCATGCTCGAGGCAGCCGGCCTGCCCCACGATCCGGAGACGGCGCGCCGGATTCGCGCAATCTACCGTGGAGAGCTCGATGCCATCGGCTGGAACTACCGGGCATTCGATGATGTGCTTCTCGCGCTCGACACCCTGGAGCGGCATAAAATCGCGCGAGCGGTGATTTCCAACGCCGACGCCGATATCACCGCCTTTTGCCTCCACATGGGGTTCGCGAAACACATGGACCTGATCGTCACGTCGGCGCTGGTGGGCTGGGAGAAACCGGATTCGCGAACATTCTTCGCGGCGCTCGACCCTCTGGGCGTCCCGCCAGAAGATGCGATCCACGTCGGAGATCAGGCGCTGTCCGATGTGACCGGAGCGCAAGG
>CADCWJ010000137.1 GCA_902806365.1 uncultured Thermomicrobiales bacterium | reverse complement strand
TGGGCGGAGTATGAAGAGCACGCGCCCGCACCGATTCCACCGATGCCGGAGACTCTGCTCCGGATTGCCGAACCGGGCGGTGTCCATCCCGCGTGGAGCCTCCAGACGGAATCCGGCGAGATGGACCTCCTCGCGGCTCCCGAGCCGATGACGGATTTCTCGCTGCGTACAACGCTCACCCTCGACGCCACGGCCGGCGGGATCGCGTTCCGGCTCGATGCGGACACCGGCGGCGGCTACTTCATCGAGATCGCGGCCGGATCGGACGAGGTCGTCCTGCAGCGCTGGCTGCTGACGACGGAGATCCGGTCCGGCCGGCGCTGGTTCGCCTACGACGAACTCCAGCGCGGACGCCTACGCGCGCCGTTCAGGGCCGGTGCGCCGCTGGATCTGCACCTGCTCGTCAACGGCCCCTACATCGAATGCTCCATCGCTGGCGAGGTCGTGATCGCGACGCTCTCGGCGGCGCGGACCGAGGGCCGGGCCGGGATCTGGGCCGACTCCGGATCGGCCCGCCTTACAGACCTCACGATCGCCCCGCTCCGCCGACCGGAACACCACTGACTTGGAGATCACACCAGCAACCAAGGCTTAGACGGATGTCACCGGCGCAGACTGTCCATGAAGCCAGCGATCCCTCAGTGTAGGCATCAGTTCACCAAACGATCGAGGAGGGATTTGGAAAAGCTACGTAGTTCCGCCGCCCAAGATCCCTAACGCCACAACGGCGGAGGCCACGGCCACTGCGGCAAACTCACCCCTACCGGACATAGCTTGCGCCGTTGACGTCGATTGTGGTGCCGGTCGCGTGCCGGGCCAGGCCGGACGCGAGGAACGCGACGACGTTGGCGATGTCCTGCGGCGCCGCCACCGCTCCCAGTCCCGTGTCCGCCGCGGCGACATCGACCCCGACCTCACGGGCAAAGATCTCGTTGAACGACGTATCGACATACCCCGGGGCGACGGCGAACGCGGTCACACCACTGCGGCCGTAATGCCGGGCGATCGTCCGGGTCATCGCCACGATCCCGGCCTTAGCTGCGGCGTAGTGCCAATAGTCGGGATCGTCACCCCGGAACGCGGCCCGGCTGGCAATATTGACGATGATCCCGCCTCCGGGCTGGGCGGAGAAGGTGGTGACCGCGGCCCGGCAGAGCACGGCGGGCGCGACCAGGTTGACCGCGAGCGACCTGTCCCAGACGCCGAGCCAATCGACGAGCGACGCATCCAGCGGCGCGGCCGGGTAGATCCCGGCATTGTTGACCAGCACGTCGATCTGGCCATGGATCGCAAAAGCGCGCGTCCACAGGTCATCGGCTGCGACCGCGTTCCCGAGATCGGCGCTCAATCCCTGCGCCGCGTCGCCAAGCTCACCGCGCAGCGCCGCCGTCGCCTCCAGGGAAATGTCGTGGAGCACGACGGTTCCACCAGCCTGGACAATCGTGCGCGATGTTGCGGATCCGATCGCTCCACCAGCGCCGGTGATCAGGACAACCCGGCCAGTCAGATCGATCATGCAAGAGCCTCCCTTGTTCACGCGTCAGAGCGCACGACTGAATGATCGGGCGACCGCGCATCCATCCTCACGGTTCAAAGGTGCCGCATTTCTCTGTGAGGCCGACCGACGCTTCAGCGAGCAGCCGGTGCACGACCGCCGACACTGCCTGCGTCGTGGGCCCGAGCACCCGCCCCAGCAGGTATCCGTCGCCCGCGTCGATCGCCCAGGTCACGTCGCCGGCGCCGTGCGACTCGGGCGGCATCCGCCCAC
>CADCWJ010000136.1 GCA_902806365.1 uncultured Thermomicrobiales bacterium | reverse complement strand
GGCGCTGTTCCGGGAAATGGATGACAAGTGGGGACTGATGGAGGTGCTGCAGGTAGTTGCAGGCATGGCGAGCGCGGATCGCGAGCATGCGATGATGAGCGCGCGGATCACGGGAGTGGCCGATGCCCTGGCCGAACAAATCGGATTAATCTCACCGCCAGGTAGCCGTGACGAGGTGGAGTGCGGGTTCACCAAAATTCGCGCTTTAGTTGGCGAGGAGGCGTTCACGGAGGCACGCGCAGCCGGGCGTGCGCTGACCATCGAAGAGGCCGTCATCCTTGCACTCGCGGTCACCTCCTCGAGTGCTGTGCCCGTCGCCGTGAGCAACTGCGGAACTCTTGCACTCCATGGCCTGACTCCACGCGAGCTGGAAGTGCTTCGTTTGTTGGCCGACGGACGCTCTGACCGTGAGATCGCCGCAACGCTTGGTATTGGCTATCGCACGGTGACCACATACGTGCGCAACATCCTCGACACCTTCAATGTTTCCTCACGCACAGCAGCAGCCACGCTCGCCGTCCGGCGCGGTCTCGTCTGACACGTCCCATCCAACGGACACCCCGCACATCCTCCGTAGCATAACGGGGATCTGCAATCCCACGATCAGGTCACTGCATCCGTACTTCCTACGATGTGCACTGCCGTACCGGCTCGCACAATGGTGGGTAGAGTCGAAGGCCGACTCGTTGCGGTTCCTGGCGCGATCGCCTTGCGGACGCTCTCCCTCATACAGCGGGGGGCGAGGTAATGCTTTGGCCCCGGGTCTGCTTCGGATCGGGATTATTTCTCTCTATAGTAAGGAGCAGTGCAGCGATGAATACCCGTCGACCAGCCGTCATGTCGCGTCGCGTCGCTCTCACCGGCCTTGGCGCAGGTGGCCTTGGCCTGGCAATGACCGTCCACGGTCGCGACGTCATCGCGCAGGATGCTACCCCACCCGTCGGGCCGATCAAGGGGAATCAACTCGCTCCTGGGGTCGTTGCGGAAGTATTTGCCGCGGTTCCGTCGGCGCGCGCGCCGGGGCAGACGATATATGTGGCTCGGTTCACCTTCCAACCCGGCGCCGAGATTTTTTCGCACAGCCACCCCGGTACCACTATCCTCGGCGTCGCCTCCGGCTCCTTCGGCTGGACTCTCCTGGCGGGGTCGGCTCACGTCGTACGGGGGGCTGCCTCCGGGGCCGCTGAACCTGTCGAAGACGTTACCGAACCGGGCACAGATGTGACTCTCGGGCCTGGTGACGCCATCTATTACGAGGATGACGTCGTTCACACGGCCAGAGGCGCCGGTGACACGCCGGCCGTCGTGCATGCCACGCAGGTGCTGACGGCGGGCGCGCCACGGATCATGCCGGTCGACATGGAGATGGGAGGCACACCGGAAGCAACGCCGGGATCCTAGGATGCTACGCATAGCTCCCGAACGCCGACCGCGACGCGCCAACGAATCTGGAACGGTGGACTGAACCGCTGTCTCGAATGTGCGCCGTGCACGGTGGCGGTCATGCAACAAGCCCACCCTTGCCCAACACTGAAGGGATGCCCGGACGATGATCCGGGCATCCCTTCAGTGTTGGGCAGGTCAGTGGAGGTCAGGCGCCTGCGGTGACCCCGTCGATCCGGATCACCTGATCGCCGGCCATATCCGGCCCGGAGACCACGGAATTGATCCTGACATACATGCTGCCATTCGGATCGAACGCGAGCCCATGGGGCATCTTCCCGCTCTCGACTTCCGGCGCGACCTCAAGGCGCGGGACGCCCGGGGCGGGGACATCGCCGTCATCCGCATCCCCGGCATCCTGTTCGAGGCGTCATCCCGATCGCGCGAGCGTTCGCTACCCTCCGGCAAGCGTCTCGCCACAATGGGGGCAGATCAGGTCATCGATCGTGATTGGGCCGCCACATGCCGCGCAGACCGGTTCCTCCTCCGGGTGAACCGCTTCCTCCAGCGTCCCCTCTGATTTGCCATCCCGCGGACGATTGTCCCCATGCCGTTGCTTGATGTCGTCCCGCTCCACCGTTCACCTCCAGATTAGACGCCGTCATGTCGATCCGGATTGTCTCGCACGTTTCCCGCCGACAGGCGTTGGGCAGTCGAGGCGGTGATGCACGTTGGCGTCCGGTATCTCCACCCCATCGGATTCTTGATCGATGCCGGGTGGATCATCGCGGAAGAACATGCGTTCTTGTGTTTCCGTGCGGAAAGGATACGATGGCACCAGGTATCGACGACCAGGTGCGGGACATGGCCCCGTCTCCGGTCGCCGCAAACGGCGAAGGGATGATACCGGATGGTCCACAACCGCTCCGTACCCACCTCGACCATGCTGGCCCATGTCACCTGCGAGGATATTCCCGCCGCCGTGGCCTGGCTGGAGGATGCCCTTGGGTTTCACGAGCATTTCCGCTACGGCGATCCGATTGCCGGGGTCCAGATGTCCCTTGGTGATGCCTGGATCATGCTCAATACGCCACGGGCGGAGCGGGCCACCCCGGCCCGGCTCGGCAGGATGACCCAGTCGCTGACCATCGTCGTCGCCGATGTCGACGCCGCGTTCGCACGGGCGACGGCGGCCGGGGCTCCGGTTGTCGAGGACCTGAATGAGACAGAGTATGGCGAGCGCCAGTTCGTCGTTGCCGATCCCGATGGGCATCGCTGGCTTATCGCCCAGCATGTTCGCGATGTGGCGCCGGACGAATGGGGCGCCATCCCGAACACGGGCTGAGGAACGGCAGTCGTGGCGCCAACGCATCGCTCGCATCGCCATCCCGAGGCCGCATCGAGCCGTCGTCCCGGGCGTGTGGCGATATGCTTCCAATCGTCATCCCGACCGTCCGCGCTCGTTTGATACGGAAGGAGTACCGTATGTCCAGCGATTCGGCCGCGACCCGGCCCCATGTCACAGGGATCGCCCCCTGGCTCTCGGTTGCCAACGCGACGCAGGCGGTCAGGTTCTACAAGGCCGGCTTCGGTGCTGAAGAGCTGGAACGCCTCGAGGACGAGCCGGGGTACATCGTCGTCGCCCGCCTCGCGCTCGGTGAGGTGAGCTTCTGGGTGCAGCAGGACACCGACGCCAGCCCGGATATCCAGGCCGGCAAGGTGCCCGTCCGGATGATCGTGACGGTCGACGACCCGGACACCATGTTCGCCCAGGCGGTCTCCGCCGGGGCAACGGTCGTCACACCAGTCCACGAGGAGCAAGGCTGGCGCGTCGGCCGGATTGCCGATCTCTCTGGCCACCATTGGGAATTCGCCACGCCCCTTGGTTCCTGAGCCCTGATGCACCCGATCGACTGGCATCAATCCGTCGCCAGTCGTTCCGCCATCGACCGTCGGGGCTACGGCAGCGCCGTCGCGAGTGGCTCGATCTCGGCCAGCTCGGTCTCCGTCAGTGCCGGAAAGCCCAGCGCTGCCACGTTTTGCTCGAGCTGGGACACGCTCGACGCCCCGATCAGCGCCGAGGTAATCTCCGGCCGCCGCAGGATCCAGCTCAGCGCCATCTGCGCCAGCGACTGCCCGCGCCGTTGCGCGATCGCATTGAGCGACCGTGCGCGATCCCGGTAGTCATCGGTGATGCGCGCCGAGGAGAGCGATCCGTCCCGCGCCGCCCGCGAATCATCCGGGATCGCACCGTTCAGGTAGCGGTCGGTCAACAGCCCCTGGGCCAGCGGCACGAACACGATCGCGCCGGTCCCGCGCTCCTCCAGCACGCGCAGGAGTCCCTCCTCGATCGTCCGGTTGAACATGTTGTAGCTCGGCTGGTGGATCAGCAGGGGAATGTGATGGACGGCGAGGGCATCCGCGATTGCCGCGGTCGCCTCCGGGCCGTAGTTGGAGACCCCGGCGTAGAGCGCCTTGCCGGAGTTCACCGCCGAGGCCAGTGCCCCGGCCGTCTCTTCAATCGGCGTCTCGGCATCCGGACGATGATGGTAGAAGATGTCGACGTACTCCAGGCCCATTCGCTGCAGGGAGGCGTCGAGCGAGGCCAGCAGGTACTTGCGGGAGCCGTGATCGCCGTACGGGCCCGGCCACATGTCGTACCCGGCCTTGGTCGAGATGATCAGCTCGTCGCGGTAGGGCCGGAAATCCTGGGCGAAGATCTGCCCAAAATTCGCTTCCGCCGATCCGTACGTAGGCCCGTAGTTGTTCGCCAGGTCGAAATGGCTTATGCCGAGGTCGAACGCTCGCCGCAGGATCGCGCGCTGCACCCCGGTCGGCCGGTCGTCGCCGAAGTTGTGCCAGAGCCCGAGCGAGATCGCGGGCAGCATCAGGCCGCTCCGCCCGGTCCGGCGGTACGTCATCGCGTCGTAACGGTCATCATTGGCAACGTACGGCATCGAGGTAATCCTGTTCGTGTTCACGCGTGAGGGGAAGAACCGAGGCTGGCCGCCCGGGCCCGCCGACGGTAGCACACCGGTAGCCTCCGTCAATCTCCAACAGGCATGCAGACCGGGCGTGCACCCAAGCGCTCCATTGGCTGGCGCAACGGCGCAACTCTTGCCGTATTGCACCATTCGGGGCACATTCGTGCCCGCGAACGGCGCGCCGGTCGGCGGACGTGGATGTCGGAAGGAGGCGCGCGGTGCTTACGCTCTACACGTTTGGCGACTCGATCCTCGATTGCCGGTGGTACAACGATGCCGGGCTGGATCCCGGACAGCTCCTGGTGCGCAACGACGACCGGCTCTTTCCGGAGTTTCGGGGCCACGATCTCCTCTCACGTGGGCCCGCCCGTCTCGATCATCGCGCCGTCGACGGCGCGACCGTCGCGAGCCTGCCGGCCCAGGTCCGGAACCTGGACCCGTCCGGACCATCGGTCGCGATGTTGACGGTTGGCGGAAACGACCTGCTCCAGGGATTGCTGATCGATCCCGGACCCGGCATCGAACGCTTCGGCGTGGCGCTCGACGCCTTCGTCCACGCGCTACTGATCCGGCCGGTGCTCATCGGCAACGTCTACGACCCGACCTTCGGCAACGATGCGCTCGACTTCACCGGCGTCGAGCCGGGCCTTGCCCGCGCGAGCCTCCGCCGTCTCAACAGCGCGATCGCAGCGGTGGCCGTCCGTCACGGCACGCTGGTCGACCTTCACGCCCATTTCCTCGGCGGGGAACCGGGCTGGTTCACCCGCACCATCGAGCCGAGCCTGCGCGGCGCGTCGGAGATCCGGCGCTGCTTTCTTCATCTTATGCCCACCGTCTGACTACCGAACCGGTGTCGCGGGGGAACCCTCCGGTCCCGCAAGAAACCAGCTCACCGCCTCGCGCGCAATCTCCGGTGGCACCGTGTGCGGGCCATCGAACTCGCGGTAACGCACCTCGTAGCCGGCATCCTCCAGTTGCGGTGCAACCCGCCGGCTCGTGCGGTCGATCGGCAGGACCGCGTCACCGGTGCCGTGGGAGATGAAGAAGCGCGGTTGGCCGTGCTGGCTCCCCGGTGCGGCGAACCCTGGCGAGAAGGCCATCACCGAAGCGAAGAGGTCGCCGTTGGAGATCCCGAGCGACAGCGCATAGGAGGCGCCATCCGAGAAGCCCGCCACCGCGACCCGTGCGGGGTCGACGGCGCAGCGGGCGAACGCCGCCGCCAGGAGGCGGTCGATGAAATCGACGTCGGGGCCGAATCCGCCGAGAATTACGTCCCAGGTGCGCCCTTCCGAGGCCGGCGCCAGCAGGATGAGGCCAGCCTCGTCGGCGATCTCCTGGAGCGGATAGAGGCCCGACCGCTCGTTGCCCCCGGCGCCGTGCAGCGAGATTACGAACGGCGCCGGTTCTTCCGGCCGGTAGCCGTTCGGGACATACAGGACCGCGTCGCCACCCTCATCCGGCCCCAGCGAGTGCATCCCGGGTGACACCGATTCGGCCGGCTGCCCAGGACGCGCGAAAAGGCGCCCCTCGGCTCGTTCCCGGCTGAAGCCTCGCACGTGCTTTGCCATTCATCCCTCCGTCGTTCGCCCCGCCACGCCGGTTCCGCAGGGGCGACCCGTACCACGTGCTACGCTTGCCCAACCGCATTATCTCGACCTTGCCCAACCCCAGGGAGAACGAGCGATGACAGACGACCCCCATGGCACCAGTGATATTCCCGTCGGCATGCCGGTGATTGCCTTCGATGGCTCGGAGCTCGGCCACGTCCGCGAGGTCTACCCCCACTACCTCCTCGTTGGCAACGAGGGGCAGCACACCGACCTCGAAGTGCCCGTCCACGCCATCCGGGGCGTCACCGACGGCAAGCTCCAAGTCTCGGTCAACCGGTGGGCCGTCTCCGAGGTCGACGACGAGGAGACCGCCCACCGGATGGGCCAGGAAGTGGAGTAAGGCGCTCGCCCGTGCCGTCCGCAGGCTGGCCCGCGAATCCGGTCACTGCTCTAGCCCGCGCAAGACAGAGCCCCAGTCGATTCGGACCGGGGCTAGTCTATGTGTCTCCGGCGATGAGCCGGGTGCTGGCCGGGCCGGTTGAGTAGCCCAGGGCAGCACCGCCCGGTCAAGGACGGGGCCACGGAGAACCTGCCAGAGGGATCGGAGCGAGGGCCGGGCCGGCGCTGCTAGTCCGCCGCCAGCGCCTAGTCCAACCCCACCAAAGCGAACAGGCCGACGAGCCACACTGTCCCAATCTCAATGACGACGAAGGCCCCAAACGCGAAACGCGTACGTCGGTCCCATTCGCTCCAGCCGTGTTTGGAAATTTGGATAGCGGTATAGGCCCCTGCCAGCAACGACACGACCCCCGACACCACCAAGCCGGTCGAAAGGACGCGCGAGACGGTGACCCAGTCGAAGAGGTCGGGGTTCCGCCATAGCGCCCCGCCGGCGATCAACAGGATGCCTCCCAGCACAGTAGCAAGAGTGCTGCTCATGGTGGTGGCCCAGAAGCCTTGCCCTCGCTCTAGCTGCTCGACGCGCCTGCTCAGCTCCGCCAGCTGCTGGTCCTTGTCCTTGTCCACGGCTGCCCCTCGGAGGACCTGCCCTGCGCTGCTGAGGCGCGAGGATGGCTACGCCGGCTCAAGTGTCACCACAGTACCATGGAGCATCACGGCGACCGATGCCTAACACCGCTAGGGCCGTCCCAATTCAAGGACGGCCCTACTGAGAACGCAGGTAGGGTATCTGAAGCGATCGACAGTCCGCTCCGATCTTTCCCCGATCTTGACGAGCAATAATTCGTGATCCGACTCAGCACTGACCG
>CADCWJ010000135.1 GCA_902806365.1 uncultured Thermomicrobiales bacterium | reverse complement strand
CGAGATCGCGATCGCCCGACAATTCAAGACGTTCGTGCCCGGACCATAGGTACCGGCTTCACGACTGGACCATGGCGGTATGCTAAAGGGTGTTTGTCCCCGTACCCCGGCCGAACACAAGGTTCGGCCGGGGTACGGGGTAAAGTCAGAGAGTGGTCGGTTCAAGAGATGGTTGCTCCGCAATCCAGCGGATGTGGCCTATTACGCCAGCCGTATGCGGATCGATCGCATTCCGTCCGTTGTGACCACCATGTATCACCTGGCCGCGCCTAACGCTGGAGCACCACCTCATGCCGTCTTTCCGTGACCTTC
This sequence comes from uncultured Thermomicrobiales bacterium, assembly GCA_902806365.1. Taxonomy (GTDB): domain Bacteria; phylum Chloroflexota; class Chloroflexia; order Thermomicrobiales; family UBA6265; genus CADCWJ01. Next base: position 1,366 of record CADCWJ010000135.1, on the reverse strand, counting down.
TCGACCAGGCCCGTTCCCGAATCTCCGAGGTGGACGTCCCGACCGCACAGGCCCGGATCGCCGCTGCCGCACCCGCGATCATTGACGTCCGCGAGGGAGATGAAGTCGAGCAGGGCATCATCCCCGGTGCGACGCACATCCCGCGTGGTTTTCTGGAGCTCCGCGTCGAGGATGTCCTTCCCGACAAGGATCGTCCGGTGCTTGTCTACTGCGCCGGGGGGACGCGATCGGCCCTGGCGGCGAAATCCCTGCAGGATCTCGGGTATCACGACGTGTCATCCCTGGTTGGCGGATTCAACGCCTGGAAGGACGCGGGAGGTGCCTGGTCGCAGCCGGCATCGCTTTCGCCGGATCAGCGTCGACGCTACAGCCGGCATCTGCTGATTCCGGAGATCGGCGAGGCCGGTCAACAGCGGCTGCTCGACGCGCGGGTGCTTCTGATCGGAGCGGGGGGGTTGGGCTCGCCGGCGGCCTTGTACCTGGCGGCCGCGGGCGTCGGCACGCTCGGGATCGTCGATGGCGATGACGTCGATGACAGCAACCTGCAGCGGCAGATCGTCCACACGACGGACCGGATCGGCCGGCCGAAGGTCGAATCGGCACGGGACGCGATCGCGGCGCTCAACCCGGACGTCACCGTGGAGCTGCATCCCACTCGCCTGACGAAGGAGAACGCACGCTCGCTGATCGAGCGCTACGACGTGGTGCTCGACGGGTCGGACAACTTCGCGACCCGCTACCTTGTCAACGACATCTGCGTGCTGCTGAAGAAACCGTATTCGCACGGCAGCATCTTCCGGTTCGAGGGACAAGCGACGACGTTCGATCCCCGCGTCGAATCAGCCCCATGCTACCGCTGCCTCTTCCCGGAGCCGCCGCCGCCGGAACTCGCGCCGAGTTGCGCCGAGGCGGGCGTGCTTGGGGTGCTCCCGGGAATGATCGGAATGATCCAGGCGACGGAGGTCGTCAAGCTGGTGCTCGGGATTGGGGACCCGCTGATCGGGCGGCTGCTGCTGTACGACGCGCTGGGGATGACGTTCCGGACGCTCAAGCTGAGCAAGGACCCGCACTGCCCAATGTGTGGCCCGGACGCGCCCGGTTCGATCGACGCCGTCACTTACACGGACGTGTCCTGCGCGATTCCGGCGCCTGGTTTGGCAACGGCTGGCCGAGCGTAAGGCATGATACCGAGGTAATCGTGCCGAGGTTTGGGATTCGCCCAGTCCGGTCCGGCAGGATCACGGTCAGCCAACGTGGATTGCCGGGCGCCTGGACGGATCCGGCTCTGCCTTGCGCAGGACTTCATGGGTGAGAGGAGCGATGTCCCCTTCCCCAAACAGGACGAATTTCGCCAGGTACTTCAGTG
>CADCWJ010000134.1 GCA_902806365.1 uncultured Thermomicrobiales bacterium | reverse complement strand
CGACGGGGTGGCGGGGTTCCGCTCGCGCCACTGGCAAAAGAAGCCCGGTGATGAACCGGCGATCGGCAAGTCCTACGACAATGGCAAGATCGCCGTCAGCGTCGATGGCGACCGGATTGCCGCCGACGTCTCGATCGCGATCACCAGGGGCACGAACGTCACCGAGCTCAGCCGTGAAATCCAGCGTCTGGTCGGAAACGCCGTCGGCAGGATGCTGGGCCTCACCGTGCGGCATGTGAACGTCTTCATCGAGGAAATCGTCATCGGCGCCGGTCCGGACTGAGATGGGTCGTTCGTCAACGAGGGTCATCCGCGAGCGTGGCCGTTGAAGTGAACGATCGTTTCAGCGACACCGGCATCGTTCCGGTGAAGCGACGCTCGCCGGGAGACACCGATCGTGCCTTCGAGCCCTCGATCCCCTGAGCCTGATGCAATGCGGGCGCGGACCTGAGTCATGGGTCATCGAGACGTGCTGACCGGGCTCCCAACCTTTTGACGTAGACGCTCGATCCCTTCATTCGACCAAAGGAACGCCTGTATTCCATGTCCGATCCTTCCGACGCCACCGATCTCCCCGTCCCGTCCGATGCGGTCGCACCCTCCGGGCCGGATTCTCGCGCTGACGCATCGGGCGAACCGCACGCCGGGCCATCCCGAAAAGCGAAGGCCCGCCGGGGCTCCCGCTCGGGCGAAGGCAAGCGTCCGGTGCACCGCGAAGGCGCCCGCGTGGATCGAAGCGGCATCCGCCACCAGGCCCGGATCTTCGCCATGCAGTCGCTCTTCGAGCTGGACATGACCGAGCACCAGCTCCCCGACATCCTCACCCGGCTCACCGACGAAGAAGGTGATGACCTGCCCCAGCCGGTCGCCGACCGCACGATTCGCCTCGTGCGCGGGGTGCAGGAGCGGCTGACCGAGATCGACCCCTACATCACCGACGCCGCCCCGGCGTTCCCGATCCCGCAGCTCGCGTCGATCGATCGCAGCGTGCTCCGGCTCGCCGTGTACGAGCTCCTCTTCGAGCGGGACGTACCGTACCGCGCCGTCATCAACGAGGCGGTCGAGATTGCGAAGCGGTTCGGCGGGCCAAGTTCCGGCCGGTTCGTCAACGGCGTCCTCGGCACCATCGTCGATCGCATCCCGGAATCTCCCTCCGCAGGCTGATGAGCCACCGGCGGGGCGACACGGGCCAGACCAGGGCAACCACACAGGGTTGCCCCTACCGGCCTCCCTGCCGAGATACCTCCATCCCTTGCCATCCCAGCAGCTGCATCGGAGGGACGGTCGCCAACAAGGGATCGCGAAGCAATCCAGCGGAACCGGTCCATCGCTCCGGGTCGGGCTAAACACCGCGACGAGGGATCTCCCGGTGCGGTAGCAACGGAACGTACATCGGAACAGGGGACTCTGCCCGTGCTACCGCACCCGGCCCCTGCCTCCCCGCCTACCCCGTGGCCCGCACCGTCGTGTATCATCCACCGGGGCTGGTCCGATCGGCTGGGGTGTACCAGCCGCCTGCCGGACCGGGAGATTGACCGGCGCGGTGCGGGAATGAAACGCACGGGATCGGCGGTGGATCGGTCGAAACATCGGCGGAGTCATCGCATCGCGGGTGGCGATGCGGGCATGTGTGGAGGAGGGAATTCGGTTGGCTACAACACTCGAACGGCTGCAAGGCATCGTGAGCGAACGCCTCGGCGTCGACGCGGATCAGGTCGTCGACAGCGCCGAGTTCATTGGTGACCTGAATGCGGACTCGCTCGACCTCGTCGAGGTCATCATGGCCATGGAGCAGGAGTTTGACCTCGAGATCAAGGACGAGGATGCCGAGAACATCCGCACCGTCGGCGACGCCGTAAAGTATATTGACGAGCACAAGCCGTCCTAGAGTCGCGAGCGAAGACCTTCGGCAGCACGCGGAAGCAGACGGAATAACGTCAGTCCTGATTGCTTCCGCATATTGCCCGACTCCTTCCAAGCATCCGGCGAACCGTGTATCCATTCTGGTCGTCCGATCCGTCGCTGGCAGATGTGGTCCGACCTCGCGCCGAGACACTGACACTCCCCTATCGTGACCTCCCGGCCTTGGTCGGAGTCGCAAGGAGCACAACCGTCATGGCGCGCAATATCAGGCTTCCTGGGGTGAGGCTGAAGATCCCCCGCCTCCCCCAAGTCGATCCCAACACCCCCGATGTCTTCGATGAGATGACGCTGCAGGAGCACCTGGTCGAGCT
>CADCWJ010000133.1 GCA_902806365.1 uncultured Thermomicrobiales bacterium | reverse complement strand
GACATAGAGCACACTCGGAGGCTGGTGTTGGTGGGGACGGACGTCCCTCCCACGACACGCGACAGCAACTCGATCAGAGCGTGATGCAGGCAACGGTCCCGATCCCGAGCCACGAACTGCACACCCGGTCGCGACCGGCACGATGATGCGACTGGAACAGCAGCGTCGACACCCGGACGGCTTCGATGTCGTGCCCTGGAGCGTTCCCGACCAGGAACCGGGTCAGCGGCGGCACACCAGCCAGGCCTTGACGCAGGCGGTTCCGGTCGGCAGACTGGGCCCTGGGTCTCCATCACAATCGAAGTCGTGGGCCGTCCGCCTTTTCGCACCTTCTTTTGGAGGGCACTATGAGTACACCAGCCCAGAACCCGCCGCCCGCCGGGACCTCACCTCTGTCGACGGAGGCCCTTTCCAGTTCGCTCACCCAGTTCCGCACCGGCCTCCAGACTCCGGAATCGCTCGGCTGGGCGATCGTCAACTACGTTCTCAGCGAAGGCGTAACCCAGGGAACGATCACGGGAAATCGGATCGAAGTCCCCCTGACCGCGACCGTCACGCTTCCGGACCCGGCCACGGAATCGGGCACGGACGTCGTCTCGGAGTTCTGCATCACCGTCCTGGGGCACTCCCTCGCGTGCATTCAGTACCACATCCATCAAGAGACGCACACCTCCTGACGGACCAAATGCCGCGCAGGGTGATCTGACGATTGTGTTCCCGGTCCGCTTCCTGGCCCACGCGAAGAGAACCGGGAACGCACATCACGAGCTTGTCGAGAACCGTCCCGCCAAAGGCAACCGCATGTGATAAGGGCGACCGAGTCAACCAACACGACCGTGTGTGCTCACTCGGTCTTCCGGCCGATCAGCGTTCCGGATGCCCTACGGAAGCTTCAGCCGAAAGGTCCTCTACGGCGGAGTGCGCTTGTCCTCTCCCCGGTTGAAGTCCGGCATTAGGTGAAACTGCGCGTTCGAGAAGACCAGATGCCCGTCGGGGCCAATCGCGAAGGTGTCGGGCCACTGGAAATCGGTCGATCTTGCGACGAGTTCGATCCGGCCATCGGGACGCAGCACCTTGATCGCGTTCGCTTCGAGCGACGTCAGGTAGAGGTTCCCCTGCGTGTCGAACTCCAGGCCGTCCGTCGGCTCGGTGTCCGCCACGCGCTCGACCTAGTCTCCAAGCACCGCAGCAGACAGCGACTCGTCGAGAAGTGCCGCGATGGGGACGCGGTAGAGGGTCCAGCTGACGAGCGGCTTGTAGTACACCTGCTCGCCTTGAGGGTCGATCGCGAACCCGCCGACATGAACCTGCGGTGTCCTGCCGTTGGGGAACTTCCACGGCCGCCCGCCAATCATCGTTCGATGCCCGGCTCGACCAGAGTCGAGGCGTGGCCGTCGAGCAGGCGGCGCACCTTCCCAGTGTCGAGGTCGACGACGATGATGGCGCCGAGGCCGGAATCGCTGATGAACGCGTGCTCGTGCGCGAACCGCACGTCGTTGAAATACGACTTCACCGGGGCGCTCGCGTCATCCCGGCGGACACGCGGGAGGAACGGGGAGCGCATCACACCGGGGCGCGTGCAATCGCCCAGGACACAACGGGCCAAG
>CADCWJ010000132.1 GCA_902806365.1 uncultured Thermomicrobiales bacterium | reverse complement strand
TCTTGCGCAGTTCCTCGCGGGTGATCGCGTCCGCCGTCGCCACATCGAAGCGGCGGAACGGACCAACGCCTTTCGTTGGTTCCGATCCAAGGAAGAAGTTTCGCGAGACGCTAAGGAGCGGGATCATCGCGAGGTCCTGATACACGGTCGCGATCCCCGCGCCCAGCGCATCCCGTGGCGAGTTGAGGCGGACGTTTTGCCCGTCGATCAGCAGTTGCCCTTCGTCAGGCGGATGGACCCCGGAGAAGATCTTAATCAGGGTTGATTTCCCGGCGCCGTTGTCACCGAGAAGACACATGACCTCACCGGCGTGGACACTCATCGAGATGTCGTGAAGCGCCTGGACCCTGCCGAAATATTTGGAGACATTGCGGGTCTCGACCAGTGGCGTGGTTTGCGAATCGGCACGTGTGGTCATCGCCGGGACTCCGTCGCGCGACTTCGGACGAACTGGTTGATCAACCCTGCAACCAGCAGCATCCCGCCAAGGAACACCTGGAACCAGTCGGCATCGACTCCGGCAAAGACGATTCCCTGGCGCACCATCCCGAAGATCAGCGCTCCCAGGGCGGCCCCGATCGCCGACCCATAGCCACCGGTGAGCAGGGTTCCCCCGATCACCACCGCGATGATCGCGTAGAACTCCTGCTGCTGGCCCCGCAGCACATCCGCCCCTGTGGAGCTGATCACCTGGATCACGGCCACCAAGCATCCAGCGAGAGAGGACGCCATGAAGAGCAGGACCTTCACCCTTGTGACGGGGACGCCGACATTCCGGGCCGCCTGAGCACTGCCCCCAACTCCGAAGATCCAGTTGCCGAACGGGGTCCGGAGCAGGATCACCGTCGCAACCAGTGTCAGGGCCAGCCACCATGCGATCGATATCGGAAATGCGGCCGATCCAATACTGATGCGCGCGGCGAAGACCCGCTCGGCCAGATCGAACCCGGCGACATCGCGCATGCCGCCAAGTTGCGTTCTGCCGGTGATCTGCCGCGTGATGGCGATCGTCAATCCACGGATGATGAACAGGGTCGCCAGCGTGATGATGAACGATGGCAACCCGGTTCTCAGTACCAGCACGCCGTTGACAAGCCCGAT
>CADCWJ010000131.1 GCA_902806365.1 uncultured Thermomicrobiales bacterium | reverse complement strand
ATCGCCTTCCGGCGTGATCGGCACCGGCGTCGCGCCGGCGAGGTCGGTGCGGTAGAGACGGTTGTCGGCGTGGTGCGAGAAGATCACGATGTCGCCGGATGCCGCCCAAGCGCCGCCGCCGGACTCATGCACGCGGCTCCGGACGTTGAAGGGCGCCGGCGTGAGATCGACCGCGCAATCGCCATCCGCGCCCGCCCGAACGAGCACGCAGCGCCCGCCGTCGGCGGGTCGGGATTCGACCCACAACACATCCGTGCCATTGGTTCCGGGCTCGCGCAGCCCGACCCCGCCGGACGCGACCATCGCGGGCGTGATGGGGGAGGGCCACGACCCGTGGGGCAGAGGCGTCGATGCCGTCATCCGGTCTCCTTTCGAGGCTCACGAGATGCCGATCGAACCAGGCTCGGGTTCGAGAAATCGTGACATATCCGGTGCATACTCACGAGATGCGGGAAACGGCTGGGGCGGGAAATCGGCGCCGGAGCGACGGGAATGTGAAAGGGCGGCCTCGCTCATGACGCTCACCATCGACCATGTTACCAAAAGCTACGGTTCGTTCCGAGCCGTCGATGATGTCTCGTTTACGGTTGCGCCGGGGCGGATCTTCGGCTTTCTGGGGACGAACGGCGCCGGCAAGACGACCACGATGCGGATGATCCTCGACATCTTCCGCCCGGATTCCGGAACGATCGCCTGGAACGGGCGTCCGACGCGGGACGTCCCACGCGCTGCCTTCGGCTACCTGCCGGAGGAGCGCGGCCTCTATCCGAAGATGCCGGTCGACTCCCAGCTCCTGTTCATCGCCCAGCTGTATGGCGCGGGCAAGCGCGAGGCGAGCGCGGCGCTGGACGAATGGCTCGAACGCCTGGGAGTGACCGAGAACAGGAACAAGCGGGTCGAGCAGCTCAGCAAGGGAAACCAGCAGAAAATCCAGTTTCTGGCGGCGATCCTTCACGACCCCGACATCCTGATCCTCGACGAGCCGTTCAGTGGGCTCGATCCGGTCAACGCCGACCAGATGAAGCGGGCGTTCCTGACCATGCGCGACCGGGGCAAGACGATCATCTTTTCCACCCACCAGCTCGATGATGCCGAGGAGCTTTGCCACGACGTCGCGATCATCCACCGGGGCGGGCTGATGATTGCCGGTGATGTCGGCTCGGTCCGGCGCAGCACCGGTCATCAGGTGGTGCGCTTCGGCGTCTCGGGCAACCCCGAGCTTCCGTGGCTTCAGGAACTGGAAGGAGTAACGGTGAGCCGGCAACGCGAGGATGCCGTGGAGCTCGCGGTTCCCGACGAAGAAACCGCCCGGGACGTGCTCCGGGAAGCGGTGCGGCGCGACCTGCCGGTCACCCAGTTCGACATCAGCTATCCATCGCTGAACGAGGTCTTCCTGTCGCTGGTCCAAGGGCCACCGGAGGCGCGGGCATCTCCCGCCGGCGCACCGGCGCGCCAGCTTGTGCCGGCGGCGGGATAGACCGCGTTGTTGCCTGCTCGCTGCGGGCGAGAACGTTGTAGGGGACGATCGTGCATCGTCCCTTTGCATGGAAGATGCATACAAGTCCGGAATTGGCTGTCCGCACCATCGACCGACGGTACCAGTCGTGAACGATCCGGGCTTAAGGACCCATTGCAAAGCCGTGACGTTCGCGGGCACAGCCGCGGGAGGCCACCGATGTCGCTTACAGGGGCCTCCCCTACGATCTGGGGCGGGGCGTCCGCAACGTTGTGACGTTCGTGGGTGCAGTCGCCAGCGGAACGCGAGCCATGCCAGCCGCGAGGGGTCACCGATGCCGCTTGCCGGACCGCTCCTGCACATTGCCAGAAGGGTGACACCATGATCGACCTCAAGCGGATTCGCCTGATCGCGATGCGGGAATGGCTCTCCCGCCTGCATCAACGTTCGTTCCAGGTCGTGACGATCGTCCAGATTCTCTTCATCGTGCTCGGGGCCAGCCTGCCGACCGCGATCGCCTTCTTCGACGACGGCGACGAAGGTGGCACCGCGACCGTGCTGGTCATCGACCAGGCAAACGCCGGGGTCATCGATCGGCTCGCGCCCTACGTCACGGTCGACGGGACCGCGGGAGGACCCGGTGGTGCTTCCGCCGTTACGCTCGAGCCGCGTTCGATCGGCGCCGCCGACGCCCGGCGGGAGGTGGATGACGGCACTGCCGATGCGGCGCTGATCGTGACGCGCAACGGGGCCGGAGATCTCGATTTCGCCTACATCAACGCGTCGGGCGAGAACGATGCGGCCGCCCAACGGCTGCTTGCCGGGGCCAGCGCGATCACTGTCGAGGACCGGTTGGCGCGGAGCGGTGTGGACCCGGAAGCGTACCAGGCAGCGATCGCGCCGGCCGCCTTCCAGATCGAGGGCACGCGGCCAGGGAACACCTCGAACGACGAGGACGAGATCGATGGTGCCCGGTACGGCGTCGCGCTGACGTTCACGATCCTGATGTTCATGGCCATCATGCTCTACGGCACATGGGTTGTGCAGGGTGTGGTCGAGGAGAAGAGCTCGCGGATCATGGAAATCATGGTCAACGCCGCGACGCCGCGTGACCTACTCGCGGGCAAGGTACTCGGGATCGGGATGGCCGGGCTGACGCAACTGATTCCGATGCTGGCGGTGGGCGGGATCGTCTTCGCGCTCCAGCGGCGGATCGCCGGTGCGATCGGTGCGGACACCGGCGCAATCGCCGGGATCGACTTTGGCTCGCTGTCGGCGACCGCGATCGGCTGGTTTTTCGTCTATTTCCTGCTCGGGTTCACGCTCTACGCCGCGATGTATGCCGCGCTCGGCTCGCTTGTGAGCCGCCAGGAAGAGGTCAACCAGGCAATCTCGCCGATGATGACGGTGATGTTCGTCGGCTATTTCGCCGCGCTCTTCTCGATCAACGCGACCGACAACATGGTGTCCCGGATCGGCGGCATTTTCCCCCTGACCTCGCCGTTCGTGATGGTCTCGCGGACGGTGATGGGGCGCGCGGAAGGGTGGCAGATCGCCCTCAGCCTGGCGCTGCTGGTCGTCACGGTGATCCTGGCGGTGCTGTTCGCCGCCCGCGTTTACCGGGTCGGGGTGCTGATGTACGGGCAGAAGCCGAGCTTGAAGGCACTCTTCACCGTCGGGCGGGCCCAGGCCGTCCGCTGACCGTTACCTGCCAAGACCAGATGAACGTGCACGCCGGGGCCGATCCCTCCGGCGTGTTCGTGTTCGTGTACGCATTCGGGTTTCGGGACGCAACGTGGACCGAGGGGGGTATCATGAATCATTAACGAAACGTCAAACTCCCGAAGGTCGATGCGCGATGCAAGTCATGTCTCTGGAGGAACGAGCCGCGGCGGACCTGGAGTGGCCGGAAAAGGACGACGGCGACCTGAGCGATCTGCTCGGCGAGTTGCGCGTGCTGCTTCCCGGTGCGCAGACGCTGACCGCGTTCCTGGTTATCCTGCCCTTCAACAACGGGTT
>CADCWJ010000130.1 GCA_902806365.1 uncultured Thermomicrobiales bacterium | reverse complement strand
ACCGTATCGTCATGCGCCCCGTGCCGCAGCCGGGCACAAAAATACCCGGGCTGGTTTCCAACCCGGGTCGTCATGCTCGCTGCGGTTGTGCGCTACGCACCCATCAGATCGGCACCTTTGACGTCGGATTGGAGAGGCGATCCACGACGGCGACATTCGCCACTGGTGTTCCTGTCATCGTCGCGTCCTCCCTTCCATCCGAGTCGGTCGTTCTCTTGAACGAACGGCGATGGTCTCCGTTGACTCACGCTGACCACGACTTCATCCTAGGGCCGCCCCGCAAGAAAGTCAAGAGCCATCGACATTTTTGATGAAATCTTGTCAGGGGCCTGGATTCGTCATGACGTCTCCCGCGAGCGGCGGGATCTCGGAAGCCTACCAGCCGCGGACATGCTCGATCGTGACCCGGATCGTCGCCGAATAGGATGCGGCCATTTCTTCCGGGGCCATCCCCAGGGACCGGAGCCCCCGCTCGTACTTCCTCACGAACGCGTCGACCTGGTCGACCTTCGGAGCGTCGTCCGCGACTTCGGCTGTGCCGGTCAGGATGGCGATGTCGTCACCATGCGGGGACGAGTTCAGGTGCAGGGCGACCGCCGGGTTCGTGGCGATGTTCCGTACCTTTGGGGCATTCGGCTGGGAGAAGATCAGCACCTCGTCCTGCTCCCAGTGAAACCAGACCGGGCTGGGCTGAGGCACACCGTGCCGGTTGACGGTGACCAGCCAGACGATCTCCTCGTCGTGTAGCCGCTCCAGAAGTCGCTTTCCGAAATCGGTGGAGGTGTCAATCGCGACCATTGCTGTCCTTTCCAACACTTCGGCGGCGATCAGCTGGAGCTCATCCGGTAGTTCGGCGCTTCCTTGGTCACCGCGACGTCATGGGGGTGGCTCTCGCGGAGACCGGCGGCGGTAATCTGCACGAACTGGCTGTCGCGCTTGAGACTCGGGATGTCGGGCGTGCCGGTGTAGCCCATCGCGGAGCGCAGGCCCCCGACGAGCTGATACACCAACGGCGCGAGCGAGCCCTTGTAGGCGACCCGGCCCTCGATGCCCTCGGGCACCAGCTTCGAGACATTGCCGATGTCTTCCTGGGCGTACCGGTCCTTGGAGAACGACCGATCGTGCATCGCGCCCAGCGATCCCATTCCCCGGTACTCCTTGAAGCGCTCTCCCTGAAGCAGGATCACCTCGCCCGGGCTCTCGTCCAGCCCGGCGAACAGGCTCCCAAGCATCACCGCGTCGGCCCCGGCCGCGATTGCCTTGGCGATGTCTCCGGAGTACTGGATCCCGCCATCCCCGATCACCGGGATGCCGTGCGCGGCGGCTGCTTTCGCGCACTCGTGAATGGCAGTCACTTGCGGAACGCCGGTGCCCGAGACGATCCGCGTCGTGCAGATCGATCCAGGGCCAACGCCCACCTTGATGGCGTCGGCCCCGGCCTCGATCAATGCTTCGGCAGCGTGCGCGGT
>CADCWJ010000129.1 GCA_902806365.1 uncultured Thermomicrobiales bacterium | reverse complement strand
CGTAGCGCTCGTCCCAATACTCCTGGTAGCCCGCCAGCCAGGCGGTCGCTTCGCGGAGCGGCCTCGCCTCCAGATGGCTGAGCCGGGCAGTGGCCCGCCGGTTCCGTGAGATCAGCCCGGCCCCTTCGAGCACCTTGAGATGTCTCGAGATCGCCGGCTGCGACATCGCGGAACCGGCGGGCGACCGCCCGCCTCAGCCATCTGGAGGCGAAGCCGCTCCGCGATGCGACCGCCTGGTTGGCCCGCTACCAGGAGTACTGGGACGAGCGCTATGACCAGCTCGATGAGTTGCTCGCGACACTCAAGGACGACCGGACCAACTGAAGCAAGACTTGCCGCCGAAAGGGAAAGATCATGGGAACGACGCAGATCATCGCCGAACCGGGAATCCCCCAGATCATCATCACCAGGGAATTCGACGCGCCCCGCGAGCTCCTGTTCCGCGCCCATACCGAGCCGGACCTGCTGGTCCAGTGGCTGGGACCGCGCCAGTACTCCATGCATGTCGATCGCTTCGAGGCCCGCGATGGCGGCAGCTGGCGCTACGTCCATCGGGATACCGACGGCACCGAATACGGCTTCCGCGGCGTGTTCCATGGCACGCCGTCGCTGGACGGGATCGTCCAGACGTTCGAGTACGAGGGCGCGCCGGGCCACGTCTCGCTGGAGACGCTGCGATTCGAGGACGCGGGTGGGCGGACCCGGGTACGGAATGTTTCCATCTTCCAGTCCGTTGACGACCGGGACGCGATGGTGGAGTCCGGGATGGAGAGCGGGCTCAACGAGGGGTACGAGCGGCTGGACGAGCTGATCGCCCGGTCGGCCCCGGTAGGCTGACGTGGGTGGAGGTTCCAGCGGGAGGTGAATGAATGACCGATTCCATCGACACGATTGAACGACAGCCCGTCGAGGTCACCAATCTCGACGGCTACGGATTCCCGGCGTTGCCGTGGAGCAGGCCGCGCGACCTGCTCGCCACCAGTCCTGCCGACCGTGAGATTGCATTTTTCCTCGGTACGCAGCGGCCGGATGGGCGCCCGCATTCGGCCGGAATCGGCGCGCTCCCGCACGATGGCGATCTCTATATCGTCAGCGGGCCGGCAACCCGCAAGTCACGCAACCTGGTGGCGAACCCGGCCGCAACGATCGCGGTCCGCCTGAACGGGCTTGACCTGGTGCTCGAGGGCGAGGCAACGCGGGTTGTCGACCGCGCAACGCTGGAGCGGGTCGCGAGCCTGTATCGCGAGGGCGGGTGGCCGGCGGAGGTGGAGGGCGATGCGTTCACGGCGCCCTACAGCGCGCCAAGTGCCGG
>CADCWJ010000128.1 GCA_902806365.1 uncultured Thermomicrobiales bacterium | reverse complement strand
TGAACATGCCCTTCGTCTCGCTGGTCATCGGCAGACAGATCACTACGTGGTCGGCGGCGCCGAGTTGGCTGCGCATGTCCTCGAAGGAGACCTGCTCGTCGATATGGGGGACTGCCTCGCGGCTTGGGTGGCGGCGGACGCCAACCGTCGACATCCCGAACGCTTTGGCCCGCATGGCGACCGCACTGCCGATCGCTCCGGTCCCAACGATGATCAGCGTCTGGCCGTCCAATTCGAAGACGTGCTTGTCGAATGTGTCGTTGTCGCGCCACTGGTGTCGCTTCTGAGCCTCGAGCAGCAAGGGAAGCTGGCGGGCAAACGCGAGCATCATCGCGAGGACGTGCTCGGCGATGTTGGTCGCGTGGACGCCGCTGGAGTTGGTCAACAGCAATCCGCGCTCGGCGATTCCCGCCCCGAGCCACTGCTCGACCCCGGCCGAGAGGGAATGGACCCACTTCAACTGAGGCGCCTGGTCGAGTTGCTCGCCGGTCAGACGGAAGCCCGTGTAGGCGTCGGCGTCGGCAAGATGCGCGATCACCTTCCCCGCGTCCGGCTCCAGCACGATCTCGACATCTGGGAACCGCGACTGCATCTGTCCAACGATGTCGCCCCAGATGTCCACTCCGACGACCACCTTGTCGATCGTCATCGGGCGGCCGTCGATGGGCGCGGTGGTCCCGTACTCAGGGGCAGTCATCTGTCGTCTCCAGGGTCGGTGAGCGGATGGATCGGTCCGCAGCATACCAGCGTGCGATGAGACCCGTGATCCGTCCATTGGTCCCATTGCACAACGCTGGCGTCGGCCCCGCTCAACCGCCGATCTGTGACATCCCGCGGACCGTGTTGCGGTCACCGTCGGCGATGCCATGACCCCACGGCTTGCGCCAGACCCCGCCGCGGATCGTATCGATCACCTCGGCGTCGGTCGCGCCGGCGCGCATCATGTCCCGCAGATCGACTTCGTCACCCCGGAGCAGGCAGAGGCGGAGCTTGCCGTCGGCTGTCAGCCGAATGCGATTGCAGG
>CADCWJ010000127.1 GCA_902806365.1 uncultured Thermomicrobiales bacterium | reverse complement strand
CCGCTGATGGACGTGATCGGCAATCTCCAGTCAAAGCTCAACGTGTTGCTGATCAAACGGGGGTCGTCCCTGATCACCGTGCCGCATTTTCAGGAAGTCCTCCAGGCAAACGATGAGCTGATCATCGTCGGCGCGGACGCCCACATCGAAGACTTCTGCGAGCAGCATCTTGCCAGTGCCCGGATCGGCCTCCCCGCGCGCTCCGCCGTCTAGGGAGGAGCGGGACATGGCCGAGGGTTCCAGCAAGCGGCTTCCCGGCAACAGGATCGTCCGTCGCCGTCTGGATGCGACGCGGGTGATCGACATACCGAATGCCCCGAAGCGGAGCACGGTACCCCACGTCGGCACCCATGCCAAGCGATTCGCCGGTGCCTTCCTGCTCCTCGTCGTGCTGGGCGCGGCGCTGCTGGCGATGCCCTGGGCTACCGAGAGCGGCGAGCGCACGGCACCTCTCGACGCCTTCTTCACCGCGATCTCCGCCGCTTCCGTGACCGGGCTGGTCGTCGTCGACACGCAGGATCATTGGAACCTGTTCGGCGAGATCGTCATCCTGCTACTGATCCAGGCCGGCGGTCTGGGATTCATGGTGGGCGCCTCGCTGGTGCTGACCTCCCTTGGCAGGGGCCTCAGCCTCCGCGACTCGCTGATGCTGCAGGACGGCTCGCCGACGCTCTCCCTGCATGAAGCGAGCGATCTTTCCAAACGCATCCTGCGGTACATCCTGCTGTGCGAGGCGATCGGCACGATCGTGTTGACCGGGCAGTTCCTGCGGGAGCACCCGCCCGGCATCGCCCTCTGGTATGGCGTCTTCCATTCGATCTCGGCATTCTGCAACGCGGGGTTCGATCTCCAGGGAGATTTCCGCTCGCTGTCCAACTACGCGGGGTCCCCCGTAATCAATGTTGCTGTCATGCTGCTGATCCAGGCCGGGGCCCTCTCATTCATGGTCGTCAATGACCTGTGGCTGCGCCGCTCCTGGCACCGCTTCAGCTTCGACTCCAAGCTGATCTTCATTACGAATGGCATCATGCTCCTGATTGGAACCCTCGTGTTCATGGTGCTGGAATGGGATCGTTCAATGGCGACGGTGGCAACCGAAGCCAAACCCATGACGGCGCTGTTCCAGAGCACGGCCGCAAGAACCGCCGGTTTCGCCACTGTACCGTTCGGCGAACTCCAGTCGCCGACCGAGTTCCTCTGGGTAGCCCTGATGATGGTCGGGGGCGCTGCGGGATCGACCGCGGGCGGCATCAAGCTCGCTACCCTCGCGATTATCGTCATAGCGGTGATGTCCACAATCCGCGGGCAATCGGAAGCCCAGGCGTTCGGGCGGCGCATCTCCTCCCAGCTCGTGTTCCGATCGATGGCGATCATCGCGCTCTTCCTCTTCGTTCACTTCCTGCTCACGCTTGGTCTGGCGACGACCGAGGATGCATTCGGCGATAGGAACTTCGGATTCCTGCCGATCATGCTGGAAACGATGAGCGCAATGGCGACCGTCGGCCTGTCGACCGGGATCACGCCGGAGCTGACCGATGCGGGCAAGATCCTTCTTGGCATCGGCATGTTCTT
>CADCWJ010000126.1 GCA_902806365.1 uncultured Thermomicrobiales bacterium | reverse complement strand
GCGCGAAGACCCGTCCGTCTCGGATCGTGGGCTCGAACGGTGCCGTATCCCAGAGATCGACCGGATCTTCGGGTTGCACATCATAATGCCCGTAGATCAGCACCGTGGGCAGGGCGGCGTTCACCTCCCACCGGCCTATCACGACCGGATGCCTCGCGGTGGGGATCAGCCGAACGTCCGGGAATCCCGCGAGAGCAAGCCGGTCCCGGACCCATCCGGCGGCAGCCAGGACATCGGTCCCGCGCGCTAGATCGGTACTGACGCTGGGAATACGCAGGAGCTCGAGAAGCTCGGCCACGGCCTGGTCCTCGCTGCTGGCGAGGGTCGCTTCCCAACCCGGATGTGCCATGTCCTCACCCCTTCCAGATGCGAGGAGATGCCAGGTTCAGGCGCCGGCGCGCCGGTCGACGAGCGCGACGAAGGTATCGACGTCGGCCTTGATCACGCTGAGGCTGCCCTCCCAGAATGCCGGGTTCTGGATATCGAACCCGAACCGTGCCGCCAGCTCGGCGGCATCGGCATCCCCGGTCGACGCCAGCAGCGCGTCGTAATTCGTGCGGAACGTATCGGGATCGGTCTCGTACTGGGCATAGAGCCCGAGGCCGAAGAGCAACCCGAACATGTACGGGTAGTTGTAGAAGGCATAGCCGGACGAGTAGTAGTGCGTCTTGACCGCCCACATGTACGGATGCAGCTGGTCGCTGGCAACGCCATCGCCGTATGTCTGACGCTGGGCGTCGAGCATCAGCTCGCAGAACTCATCGGCCGAAAGCTCACGATGCTTGCGCCGCTCGCAGACGGCGGACTCGAACAGGAACCGGCTCGTAATATCCACGACGATGCCGCTGGCATCCTGCAGCGCGCCTTCGAGAATCGTGAGTTGCTCGTCCTCGGTGCCCTGCGCGATCGCGGCCTTGCGCAGGATCGTCTCGCAGAAAGTGCTGGCTGTTTCCGCCAGGGTCATCGGCGTCTGCATCCGCCGCAGGGGCGAGACCGACGCCTGGCAGAGGTTGTGATAGGCATGCCCCAGCTCGTGGGCGAGCGTGCTGACGCCGTCGAAGGCAGGGGTGTAGTTCGCAAGGATGCGCGATTCGTCGTCCCGGACCGGCATGCAGAACGCGCCACCGACCTTGCCGGGCCGTGGCTCGGCATCGATCCACCGCTCCCGCACGGCGCGCTCGGCCAGTTCCCGCATCTTTGGCGAGTAGCTGCCGAACTGATCGTTGAGAAAGGCAACCGCCTCGTCCCACGACCAGACCTTGTCATTGCTGGACAGCGGTGCGGTGAGGTCGTACCAGGCGAGTTGCTCAAGCCCGAGCGCTCGCGCCTTCGCCTTGAGGTAGCGGCGAATATCCGGAAACGCCGCCCGCGCCGCCCCGAGCATGGCGTCGAGCGTCTTGCGGTCGATGTGATTCTGGAACAACGACTGGTCGAGAATCTCGTTCCAGCCACGTCGATCGGCGAGCGTGGCGTGCTCGCCCTTGACTCCGTTCAACGCGCCAGCGATGGGGGTCGCCCAGAGGGACCATGTCTTGATCTCGGCGGTGAAGGCGCGCTCGCGGACACCGCGATCCGGGTCCGTCGCCAAGTTCCGGATCTCGCTCATCGGCAGCTCTACGATCGTGCCCGGTTCTTTCTCGACCGGAACCATGAGTTGCGAGGTCAGGTCTACGTGCAGCTTGCCCCAGGCCGAGCCGCCGGAGAGGGTCAGCTCGGCGGCCAGATCCTCCTCCGGTTGCGCCATCAGATGCCTGGCGGCGACGACGGACTGGCGGACCAGATACGCCTGTTCGGCGGCCACCGGTGACCGTGCGATCAGGGCCTCCCCATCGAGGGAGCCGACCCAGGCGGTGAGGCGGGTCTCGATCTTCGACATCCGCGAGAAGAGTTGACGCAGCTCGCTTTCCTTGGCCTGCGCCGCCGCGTCGCGGGAGTTGGTGGCGATGAACCCGTAGACGAATGCCTCGCTGAGCATGGCGAGCCCCAAGGCTTCGTCCAGCGCGCCGACGATCGCCTCGAACCGCGTCACGGTGGCGTCGTCGATCGTCCCGTTCCCAGCCGGAAGGTCCTCGGCCTGCTTCTCGAGCGCGGCGATCTGTCCCTCCAGGCCGGCGACCGCCTGGGTGAACTCGGGTGATTCCACAGAAGGGTAGATCGTCGTCATGTCCCAATGCGGCAACGCCGCCTGGGCCGTCTCAGTTGCCATGAAGCACTCCCTGACGTGTCGCGCGACCACGGGTCGCGTGCCGGTCTCAGTCATCCTCACAGGCCGGAGTGTACCGTTCGCATGGTGACGCGGGCTCCCGCTCTCCCCCCGCTAGATGACCGCGAGGGCGCTGAACTCGACGTTTGCGGCATTCTCCTCGGCGAAGCGGAGATCCCACTCGGTGGTGAACAGCATCACGCTCCGGCCCGCGCCATCCTCCGCCCGCATCCGGCCCCGGCCATTGCCAATCGTCGTGATTTCCTCGTTGTCGCCGGATACCCAGCGCGCCGCCGTGAAGGTCAGCGGCTCCATCACCGTCTCCACGTTGTACTCAGCTTCGAGTCGGAACCGGACGACATCGAACTGGAGCGCGCCGACCGCCGCCATGATCGGCTCGCGACTTCCGGTGCTGACCGGATAGAAGAGCTGGATCGCGCCCTCCTCCTCGATCTGGGTCAACCCTTTCAGGAACTGCTTGTAGCGGTCGGCTCGCGCATGCCGCAGTAGCGCAAAGAACTCGGGCTGGAACCGCGGCAAGGGCGGGAAGCGCCCGATCTCCTCCGAGCTGATGGTGTCACCGATCGTAAAGGTGCCCGGGTTGATCAGACCGACCACGTCACCGGCAAACGCCTCGTCGACCACCTCGCGGTCCTGGCCAAACAGCCGCATCGGCCGCGACAGGCGGACCTTGCGCCGGGCTCGTGGGTGCCAGGCATCCATGTCGCGTTCGAACTTGCCGGAAACGATCCGGAGATAGGCGACGCGGTCACGGTGGCGCGGGTCCATGTTTGCCTGGATCTTGAACACGAACCCCGAAAAGATGTCATCAGTCGGGTTGATCTCGCGCTCCGTCGTCGCGTGCGCTGTGGGCTCGGGCGCGATCTGGATGAACCGGTCGAGGAAGAGCTGCACGCCGAAGTTGGTAAGCGCCGACCCAAAGAAGACGGGCGTAAGGTTCCCCGCCCGCACCTCGCCGATGTCGAACGGCGTGCCCGCCATGTCGAGCAGCTCCATATCCTCCCGGAGCTGGGCCGCCAGACCCGGTCCGATCCGCTCGTCCAGGACCGGGTCATCGAGCCCGGCCATCTGGACCGGCACCGGCTTCGCGCCGTGGGTGGTTCGCTCGAAAAGATGCACGGTCTTCGAGCCACGGTCATAGACACCCCGGAAATCAGGTCCGTCGCCGATTGGCCAGTTCACCGGATACGTCTGGAGCCCGAGCTTTTGTTCGATCTCGTCCATCAGGTCCAGCGGGGGTTGGGCAGGCCGGTCGATCTTGTTGATGAAGGTGAAGATCGGCGTGTGCTGGCGGCGGCAGACCTCGAACAGCTTCAGCGTTTGCGGCTCGATCCCGCGGGCACCATCCAGCACCATCACCGCGCTGTCGACGGCGGTCAGGGTCCGGTAGGTGTCTTCGGAGAAATCCTGGTGGCCCGGGGTATCGAGCAGGTTAAGTTGATAGCCCCGATACGGGAAGGCAAGCACCGTCGAGGTGATCGAGATGCCCCGCTCCTGTTCCATCGCCATCCAGTCGGAGGCCGCGTGGCGCTGCGTCTTGCGGGCCGACACCGAACCGGCGAGCTGGACGGCCCCGCCGTACAGCAAAAGCTTTTCGGTCAACGTCGTTTTTCCGGCGTCGGGGTGGGAAATGATCGCGAAGGTGCGGCGCCGGCGCACCTCCTGGGCCAGCGCGGAGTTATCGCTCGCGGCCGGAGCCGCGACCGCCTCATCCGGTGGCGCGGGCACAATGATGTCCACTTCGGTCATGAAAAGGCCCCTGTTCTGATGAATCTGGATAGCGAGCCATGGTGCGAGGGATTAGTTCGGCCGGGTCATACCGGCGTAACGCGGCCTGCTATCCGGCGAGCGACCCGGTCCTCGCTCAATTCCTGGACCTGGGGCGGGTGTGGCTCGCGCTGGAGGGCACAACCGGTTTCACATAGAGAAGCAGCTCGTTGAAGCCAACCTTGAGCACGCGGCTGATCGTGTATTTCGTTTGGCGAGCACTGTCGCGAAAGGTTCCACCAACGCGGAACTGGCCGAGCTTCATGTCGCGCACGGTCCGCGAGACAATCTCGTAGGTGAGCCGGTTGCACGAGGAGCAGGTGAAATACTGATCCCGCTCGTCGGTCGGACCGACGAATCCTCTTTGGACCAGCCGCGTGTCGGTGCTCTGGCACCATGGGCAGACGCGTTGGTCGGTACGCTCGGACGGCACCGCCTGATGGTCTGTCACCATGTCGTCTTCTCGCCGGCTGCGGCGCGTCCGGAAGGCGTGACGCCCCTCCCGATCCTCTTCGACGCTTTCATGATCACTCATCGGCTGTGCATCCGATCCGCAAACTCCACCCCCTGAAGAGGAACACCGTGTCCACTTCCAGGCAGGCACGTTCTCCTCAATGTCGGCTCCAATGGTACACCAGCGTTCCCGAAGGATTGCGTCATGTCCGGGCCCCGCGGGCTCGCCAGGGAGCCAGGGCTGGCCACCATGACGGGTACGAATCGTGCGGGTCATCGACCATCAACGTTCCGAGTCGCCAACGGCGGCGCCCCGCATGATGGCAAAAAAGGACACCTTGCATGGTTCAGGCGACACGAATCCATCTCACGGTACGGGTTCCCGCGATCAGCGGCGGTCGGTGCCTCGAAACGATCCATGAGATCCTCGCGGATGTCGACGGTGCCGCCAACATTCATGCGTCGGTCGAGAGCAAACTGCTCGATGTCGACATCGATCCCACAAGGATAGCCACCGACGAGGTCGAAGCCTTGCTCGCCAAGGGCGGTTTGCCCCCGATGTCCTGATGCGTCACCCGATTCGAGCGATACTCGACAGCGCCGGCCCGGATTCTCGTGGCCGGCGCTCGCATTGACGGCGGATCTCCCCGGCGCGTTCCGGGAACGGTGTCCTCGATCGCGGCCCATGGTGGTGGAAATCAGTTGATAGAATGAAGGCGCGGCTCGGGAGGGGTAGCCGGGCCGGGGCGATCAGGAATCGAGAGCCAAGAGGTCAGGAGATTCAACCGTGCGCTCACCGTCCGACATGGGATTCACCGCGCTCGATAGCGAGAAGCAGGCGATCGACGACAAGCAGGCGCTTGTCGACTCCGTGCTCGCGGACCGTCAGTTGATCGTCGCCTCAAATCGTGGTCCGGTCACCTTCGCCCAGCAGCCCGACGGCTCCTTCTCGGCGCGTCAAGGCAGCGGTGGCCTGGTCACGGCCGTAAGCGCGGTCCTTCAGGGGCATCAGGCAACCTGGATCGCGGCGGTCATGACCGATGGCGACCGGGCTCGGGCCCACGCCGCGAACGACCAGGGTGAAGCGCTCATAGCCGATCACGGTGCCACCTCGCGCTTCAAGCTCCGCTTTGTCGTGCCGTCGCCGGACGCCTATCACAAGTACTACAACGTGATCAGCAATCCCCTGCTCTGGTTCCTGCAACATTATCTTTGGGATACGCCCCGGTCGCCGGACATCACGCACGAAACGTGGGATGCGTGGCGCGAAGGGTACGTCGCCGTAAACCAGATGTTCGCCGACGAGATCCTGGTCGCCTGCGCGCAGTTCGACCGTGAACCGGTGATCATGCTGCAGGATTATCAGCTCTACCTCGCCGGCGGCATGATCCGCCGAAAGCGGCCCAACGCGATCATCCAGCACTTCGTCCACATCCCCTGGCCGGACCCGGATTACTGGCGCCTGCTCCCGCGCGAGATGCGTCTGGTCATCTGCGAGGGCCTCCTGGGCTGCGACATCGTCGGCTTTCAGATTCCGGACCATGCGCGCAGCTTCATGAACACCTGCGAGGCCTATGTGCCGGGGTGCGTCATCGATTACACCAACAGCACCGTATCGTTGAACGGTCGCACAACCGAAGTCCGGCACTATCCGATCTCGATCGATGCCGAGGCGGTCCGCAAGACGGCCTACAGTCAGGAGGCCCGGGCCTACGAGCGGTATCTTCCGACGCACTGGAACGAGTTCACGATCCTGCGGGTCGATCGCGCCGAGCCCAGCAAGAACATCATCCGTGGCTTCCACGCGTTCGACCGGTTTCTTGAGGCCCACCCCGAATACCAGAACCGGGTCAACTTCATCGCCGTCACCCAGCCGTCGCGGATGGATGTCGCCGAGTACCGGGACTATCTCGACGACATGAGCGCGACGATCGGGCGGATCAACGCCAAGTACGCCAATGTCGAGACCGGCTGGCAGCCAATCCAGATCATCATGGGAGAGAGTTATCCGCGAGTGTTGGCCGCCATGAAATGGTACGACGTGCTGATGGTCAACTCGATCATTGACGGCATGAACCTGGTCGCCAAGGAAGGTGCCCTGATCAACGAACGAAGCGGGGTGATCGTCCTCTCCGAAGGAGCCGGAGCGGCGCTCCAGCTTGGGGATGCGTGCCTGATGGTCTCGCCCGCCGACGTCGAGGGGACCGCCGACGCGATCTACCAGGCGCTGACGATGCCGATCCAGGAACGTCAACAGCGCGCCCAACGGCTCCGCCGGCTCGTCGAGAAGGACGATGTGACGGTCTGGTTTCGGGACCAGCTCGCCGATATTGCCGAGCACGCCAGCGAGCAGGAATTGCGGGAACCGGGAGGGACGGACCGGGTCGCCTAAGAGGAAATGGCACAGCCCGGCCGGTCCGGGAAATCCGCCTCGGGCTTCGCAAGCCGGTTGTGAATTCTCCTGAAGGAAACGTCTACGTATTGTGACAACTCCATTTGAATTCGCCAAGATAGTGCTAATGTTCACAATCTCGCGAGGCAGTTTCGTGCGTCCTCACCTCCCAGCATGGCGATTGTCCCGGTTCCATGCCGGGCGTCGCCGTTTTCGGACGCTTGTTCCCCGTAGCAGCGGGGCGATCGGTCCCACGCATCCTCGGCCTCAGGATCACCTGCATGTGCCGGGCAGGGCGCTCCAACGACTTCCGAAGCGAGCGATCCTCTGCTAGGGTTGCCGAACGGTGAACGCGTGCCCGTGCTCGGTCTCCCGAGTCGTCGCAATCAAGGAATGGATACCCCCATGCGCATGAACCACGTCAAGCAACGGCTCAAGGCCGGAGAACCCTCGATCGGGACATGGCTCTCGCTCCCGTCGCCCGAGGCCGCCGAACAGGTGTCGCAACTGGGATTCGACTGGCTCGTGATCGACGCCGAGCATAACCCGGTCGACATCCGAACCCTCGCCCAGATGTTCGCCGCGATGACCGCGTCCGGGATTGCACCAATGGTGCGCATTCCCTGGAACTCTCCGGAAAACTTCAAGCGCGTGCTCGACGCCGGAGCGTGGGGAACCGTCGTGCCGATGGTCAACACCCGCGAGGAAGCCGAGCGTGCGGTCCGGGCCGCGCGCTACCACCCGCTCGGAAACAGGAGCGTCGGCGGGGGGCGCCACGGAATCAGCTTCGGCTCCTCGGGCGCCGAATATTTCAGCAATGCCAACGACCAGGTGCTGCTCGTGCTCCAGATCGAGCACATCGACGGGGTCAACAACGCCGACGAGATCCTGAGCGTGCCGGGAGTGGATGCATGCTTCATTGGACCCAACGACCTGGCGGCCTCGATGGGACTCGGCCTCGGCGTACCGCTCGAGAGCGACGACCCGGCACTGGTCGAGGCGATCATGCATATTCGCGACACCTGCAAGAAGCACGGCGTTGCCACCGGCATCCACACCTCGGGCGCCGCGGCGGTCAACATGCGTATTGGTCAGGGTTTCCAGTTCTGCGCAATGGCCAGCGAGCTCCGGTACATGATCGGGTTCCTCAAGGAAGACCTCGCGTCGATCGAGTGGTCGGCGTCCGATCGCACCCAGACGGTGCTGACCGAGGCGCGTGAGGCCGGAACGACCGTCCGCTACTAAAATCACGTCACGATCCACCGAACGGGATTGCTTTCGGTCCCGGTGCTTGTCTGGAGATGCTGGTCACATGTCGCTCAATGTACTGCTCTCGTCCCGCGAAGGGGAAGCCTTCTTTCACCTGCTTGACGAAGTGCCCGGTGTAACCATCACCGTCTGCACGCGTGAGGATATCCCCCAGTTCGCGCCAGAAACGGATATCTTCTACGGACACCCTTCGGCAGAACTGCTGAGCATCGCGCCCAGACTGAAGTGGATCCAGTCCTCGAGTGCCGGGGTCGAGTTCGTTGCCAGCGTCCCCGATCTCGTCGCCAGCGACGTGATCCTGACGAACACGCGAGGAGCGCACGGTCCATCGATCGGCGAGCACACCCTGGCCCTCCTCCTGGCGATGACGCGGCACATTCCCGAGAGCATGGAGCAACAGCGCCGCAAGCATTGGGAACGGGGCACGTTGTACCGCACCGCGCGCGAGATCAATGGCCTGACGATGGGCATCCTCGGCTTCGGCGCGCTCGGCAAGGGAATCGCCAGCCGTGCCAAGGCGATGGAAATGGAATTGCTTGCGGTCGATGCCCAGGCCATCGCTGGCGAGCCACTGCTCGACGAAGTATGGCCGGTCAGCCGGCTGGAGGAGATGCTCTCGCTCTCGGACGTGGTCGTTGTCTCCGCGCCGCTGACGCCGGGAACCGCGAACCTCCTCAACGCCGACATGATCCGCGCGATCAAGAAAGACGCTTACCTGATCGTGGTCTCCCGGGGTGGGATCGTCGATGAGGATGCGGTCGTCGATGCCCTGGAATCCGGCGCCCTCGCCGGAGCCGGCATCGACGTCACCGCCCAGGAACCACTGCCAAAGGAGAGCCGGCTCTGGGAAGCCCCGCGGCTGATCCTGACGCCGCATCTGGCTGGAGCATCGGCTCCCAAGGAACGCCGCGTCGTCGAGATATTCAAGGAGAATCTTATCCGGTACCAGAACGGCGACCCGTTGCTCAATGTGGTGGACAAGAGCAAGGGCTACTGACGCGGCAGCGAGCGAAATACCTGCCAAAAAGTCACCAATCCAGTGCCGTCGGGCTTGTCCGCATGGTACGCTGGGATTTCGGTTGCCTGGGACATCGCCTTGTGAACGTGATCGGCCCAGGGCGCAACACGAGCCGACGTGCTCCGCTTGAAGCAGGGATTGACACGCCAATGATCAAGGCACTCGACGCGTCCGGCGGAAAAGCGTTCGCCCGACCGGCGAGCACGCGCGAGTTTCTTCCCTGGCTTGGGTGGAAGTTCAGCCTGCTCTTTCCCCTTGCGCTGATCGGTCTTGCCGCCACGATCGTCGTCCAGCTGGCAAGTGATTCGCCCGGCACCACGGCGTTCCAGGTGATCGACGACGCGACCGGCAATCCGGTCGCCGGAGCACGGGTCAGTTTTGGGACGCAATCCTTCACGACGGACACCGACGGAATCGTTCGCGTCCCCGCCAATGGAAGGACCCGCGATTTCACGATCGCCTCCGATGGCTTTGCGGAGATAACGGGATCGATTGCGGCGGAGGCAGCCCAGCGGCACCAGGTACGGCTCCCGAAAGCCGGGATAGCGGGTAATGCCGCCGCGCCGGTCGCTGCCCAGGCCGATCCCCAACTCGCGGTCTCGAATCTCCAGTCTGGCGAAGGGGCGGTCGGCGCCGCTGCCGTCGCGACCCCACCGGCCGCGCCGACAGCGATCGAGGGCGTCGTCACAGCCGAAGATGGCACGCCAATCCAGGGGGCCCGGATCACGGACGGTTCCCAGCTCATCATGACCGGCAAGGACGGCATGTTCGCGCTTGACGCCACCCAGGTCGATCCCTCGGCGACGATCCGGATCACCGCATCCGGCTATGCCGATGGCTCGTTCCCCGCCTCCAGCGCCGACACGCCGGTCGAGATCGCGCTGCCGCTCAGGCCGATCAAGGCCATCTACATGAATCCCAATATCTCCGAGACCGAGGCCGATGTCGATCGCCTGATCGAGATCGTCAACACGTCGGACGCGAACGCGATCGTGCTCGACATCAAGGAAGAAGTCATCTTCTACGATTCCCAGGTCGAGTTCTTCCGTGAAGCGGGTACGGTCCGGCCGATCATCGATGTCCCCGCCCTGCTCAAGAAGTTCCACGATAATG
>CADCWJ010000125.1 GCA_902806365.1 uncultured Thermomicrobiales bacterium | reverse complement strand
TTTCGTGTCGGTGACCGGCGTTGTGCGTGTTTGGGCCACGGTGGTTGCACCGGCCCGGCCAATCGCCCCAGCCGCGAACAAGATGCCTGCCAGGAAAGCGGAACGCCGCGACACGGACCGCTGGGGTAGCCAGCCAAGGCGCTGATCCATCATCGGCCCCGCTGGCGCGGATCAGTGAAGCGCTGGAACTCATCGCCGAGGAGGTTGATCGCGAGGATCGCCGCTGCCAGCGTCAGCCCGGGGAACAGCATCGTCCACGGCGCGATCTCCATGTATGTCTTGCCGTTGGAGAGAAGCGACCCGAGCGACGGGGTCGGTGGCTGCACGCCAAGACCAAGGAAGGAGAGCGCACCTTCCGCGACCAGCGCGCCGGACAGGGTGAAGGCAAGCTGGACGAGAAGCGGGGTGGCGACGTTGGGCAGCACGTGCCGGAACAGCGTTCGGGCTGGGGAGGCGCCGATGACGCGCGAGGCTACGGCATACTCGGAGGCGCGAACGCTCAGCGTGGGGCCGCGAGCGACCCGGCTGAACACGGGAACGGTGGCGACGACGATCGTAATCACGACACCCGAGATACCGGGGCCAAGCACCGTGGCAACCAGGATGGCGAGGAGCAGGGTCGGAAAGGCGAAGAGCATGTCGGTGATCCGCATGAAGATCTCATCGAGCAGGCCACCGGTGTACCCGGCGACGAGACCGAGGAGGGTGCCGAGCGCGGCGGCCAGCAGCGCAGAGATGGTGGCGAGCGCGAACGAGATGCGCAGCGCGAAGACGAGCCGGGCAAAGACGCTGCGGCCCAGGTCATCGCCGCCCATGGGGTAGTCCGCCGAGGGCGGAGCGAACATCGCCAGCGGATTGATCGCCTGCGGGTCGCCGACCCGGGCGATGAACGGACCAAACAGCGCCACCGCCAGAGCGCTGATCAGGATCACCGCTGCGAAAACGCCGATCGGGCTCTGTCGCGCGAATCGGCGCAGCGTCGTCCAGCGACCGCGCGACGAGGAAAGCGTCCGGTCGCGGTTGGTCAGGTCGACGCGCGGCGAAATGCGGACGGCGCCGTCGGGCCCTGGCGCGCTTCCGCCGACGGGCCGGATCTCATCCGATACAGCCATCCGCGACCTCCCACCCCTTGCCGCCGTTGCCCGGGAGCCACCGGCGTCGTGATCGCATCCCGTTTCTCGTGCCGCTATTCATGTGGCTACTGGTACTTGATGCGAGGATCGAGAAAGGCATAGGTGGCGTCCACAATCAGGTTGGCGAGAACGAACATGAAGGCGCCAGCGACGACAGTCGCCTGGGCCACCGGATAATCGCGCCCAAGAATGCCTTGCAAGGCGTAGCGGCCGAGACCCGGAAGCGAAAAGATCTGCTCGATGATGACGGCTCCACTGAGCAGATAGCCCATGTTGATCCCGATGATGGTGACGGTCGGGATCAGGGCCGCCCGCATCACATGACGCCAGGCGACGACCCGCGGGCTGAGCCCCTTGGCTCGCGCGGCCATGATGTAGGGCTCGCTCAGCACCTCGGCAACGCTCGCACGGGTCACGCGCATGACGACCGCCGAGATCACGATCGCCAGGGAGAGGGTCGGCAACGCCATTGATTTGACGTGGCCGATGACATCTTCCCTGAGCGGGATATAGCCGGATACCGGCAACCCGAGGTCCCGCGTCGAGACAAAGTAGATGAGCAGTGTGCCGAGCACGAACTCCGGAATCGAGAGCCCGATCAAGGCGATCACGCGGATGGTTCCATCCACCCGGGAATTTCCACGGACAGCGGCGATCATGCCCGCCGGAACACCGACAAGCACCGAAACGACCGTCGCTAGGACCGAGAGCTCGATCGTCAACCCGGTCCGGCGAAGGATCTCCGGGAGAACTGGGGAGCGCGTGCCTAGTGACTCACCGAAATCACCCCGGAGGGCATTGCCGAGCCAAAGACCGTACTGGACGATCAGCGGCTTGTCGAG
>CADCWJ010000124.1 GCA_902806365.1 uncultured Thermomicrobiales bacterium | reverse complement strand
GGGTCCTGCTCGACCGCTCCCCCGCAGGAAGGGCAGGCGGCCAGCGATTCCTGGATGCTCACATGGGTCTCACCACACCCGGTGCAGTACCAGATCGGGATGCGATGCCCCCACCAGAGCTGACGGGAGATGCACCAGTCGTGGATGTTTTCGAGCCAGTTATCGTAGACCCCTTTGAAGCGGTCAGGGATAAACCTCAGGTTACCGATGTTCGCGGCCTCCAGTGCCGGTGCCGCGAGCGGCTTCATCCGCACGAACCATTGCTTGCTGATCGTCGGCTGGACAACCGTGTCGCACCGTTCGCAATGCCCGACACTGTGGCTGTGCGGCTCGACTCGCACGAGCCATCCCCCGCGTTCCGCCCGCTCCACAACTGCGGCGCGAGCGTCTGCGACCGGCAACCCGTCGAGCTCGCCCGCTTCAGCGTTCATCGTCGCGTCAGGGTTCAGGATCGTGATTGCCGGCAATCCGTGCCGCTGCGCGATCTCGAAGTCGTTGGGATCATGGGCGGGGGTCACCTTCACCGCACCGGTTCCGAACGCCGGGTCGACGTGAAGATCGGCGACGATCGGAATCAGACGGTCGACGATCGGAAGCCGGACCGTTTTGCCGATAAGGTCGGCGTACCGGGGATCGCCCGGGTGGACCGCGACGCCGGTGTCACCGACCATCGTCTCCGGACGCGTCGTCGCGACCTCGATCACCTGATCCGTTCCGTCGACGGGATACGCGAGAACCCAGAGGGACGACGGCTCCTCACGATGCCTGACCTCGAGGTCGGAGAGTGCGGTCCGGCAGCGCGGGCACCAGGAGATCATCCGCTCGCCGCGATAGATCGACCCCTTGTCGTAGAGATGCTTGAACGTGGTGCGCACCGCGAGCGCCGGTCCCGGGTCCATCGTGAAGGCGAACCGGGTCCAATCGCAGGACGCGCCAAGCAGCTTCATCTGCTCCCGGATCCGCGGCCGATACTCGTCCATGAATTGCCAGACCCGCTCCAGGAACGCGTCGCGACCCAAGTCGTGGCGCGTCAGCCCCTCCTCGGCGAGCGCCTTTTCGACGACCCACTGACCGGCAATCCCGGCGTGGTCGGCTCCCGGAAGCCAAAGCGTCAGCACGCCTTTCATCCGGTGCCAACGAGTCATGATGTCTTGCAGCGCCACGAACAGGGCATGCCCGACATGGAGGACGCCGGTCACATTGGGGGGAGGCATGATCGTCACGAAGGGCTGCTCGCCGGGAGCTCCGCCACCATCGGTGGGGGCAAAGAATCCCTGGCTATCCCACCAGTCATAGAGCCCACGTTCAGTCGCCCGCGGGTCGTAGGTTTTCGGAAGGTCGGATTCGGACGCTGGACGAGCGTGCGCTGCTGACGTTGCCATGATGATTCCTCTTGGCGAAGCGATACGGCGGTAATGCGATCCCAGCGGCTGACATCATCCGGACAGCAAAAAACCGCCCTGACATGCCAGGACGGAGTTACCCGCGGTACCACCTCGCTTCAAGCCGCGCCGCGGCTTGCTCTCGATCGCTGTAACGGGCGGCCCGTCCTTACCTGAAGGACTATCGCCCCCCGGCAAGGCGTCTCACGAGCGACCTTCCGGCTGACGTACCGCGTTCGGAACTCTCAGTCGACGGTTCCGAATTCCTGTCGCGTCGGGAGCCGTACTCCTCTCGATCTTCGACCTTTCCAAGAATTATGCAACGGTCAGCGGGGGAATGCAATGGGCCGGTGGGAAACGGCCGCTGACGGCTCCGGCACCAGGGACTTCTTCGCGCCCCATATCAATCGCCGTGACGGGCGTGGTAAACTGACATGTTACGATCGTTTGTTCGACCTGTTCGGACACCTCATCGCGGACCATGCGGAGCGTGAAGCCGGGCAAACGGTCCTTCCCGCGCAGCCTCCAACGAAAAGGTAACGATGCATGCCGCATCAGAACGAGTTCATCAGCATCCGCGGCGCTCGCGAGCACAATCTGAAGAACATCAATGTTGACATTCCACGGAACAAACTGGTCGTACTGACCGGGCTGTCGGGCTCCGGAAAATCATCGCTGGCTTTCGATACGATCTTCGCCGAGGGACAGCGCCGGTACGTCGAGTCGCTCTCGGCGTACGCCCGCCAGTTCCTCGGCCAGATGGAAAAGCCGGACATCGACCATATCGACGGTCTGTCGCCGGCGATCTCGATCGACCAGAAGGGCACGAGCCGCAACCCTCGCTCCACCGTCGGTACGGTCACCGAGATCTTCGACTACATGCGCTTGCTCTTCGCCCGGGTCGGTCACCCGCATTGTCCGAATTGTGGGCGACCGATCACCCAGCAATCCGTGCAGCAGATGGCCGAGCAGATCCTGGCGCTACCTGACGGCACCCGGTTGATGATCCTCGGTCCGGTCATCCGCGAGCGCAAGGGCGAGCACACCGCCGTAATCGAAGAGATCCGGCGGCAAGGCTTCGTTCGCCTCCGGATCGACGGCGTCGTCCACGATATCGACGAGCAGTTGAACCTTGCGAAGACGAAGAAGCACACGATCGAGGTCGTCGTCGATCGCCTTGTGATCCATCATCCCGAGAACTCGGCCGTCACGCCGGAGCAGCATCCGGATCGGGTTCGGCTGATCGATTCGCTCGAAGTCGCCCTGCGCATGTCGCAGGGGATTGCCACCGTCCAGATTATCGATGGCGAAGAGCTGACCTTCTCGGAGCAGTTCGCATGCGTCCATTGCGGGCTCAGTTTCGGTGAGCTTGAGCCCCGGAACTTCTCCTTCAACAATCCTCAGGGGGCCTGCCCGGAATGCACCGGCCTGGGAACCACGATGGAGCTCGATCCGGAACTGGTGCTTCCGAACAGGGATATCAGCATCGCTCAGGGAGCGATCCTGCCCTGGATGCGGAGCGGCATGGAAAACTCCAAGTGGTATGGCTCGTTGCTCGAAGCGGTCGCCGAGCGTTACCACTTCTCCATCCACAGTCCGATCAGGGAGTTGTCGGCCGAGGCGATCGCGACCATCCTCTATGGAAGCAATGGCGAGCCGGTGACCGTCAAGTACGAGTCGAAGAACGGCCGGAAGCGCTCGTACGACGTCGTGTTCGAAGGCGTCATCCCGAATCTCAAGCGTCGATACGGCAACACCGCGTCCGAGTCCGTCCGCGAGGACGTCGAGCGCTACATGGCGGTTCGGCCGTGCCCGGTGTGTCATGGAGCGCGGTTGAAGCCGGAGATCCTCTCCGTGCTCGTGCACGGGAAGTCCATCGTCGACGTGACGCGGATGCCGATCCATGCGGCGCAGACATACTTTCAGGAACTCACCGTCGAGCCAGACAAGAACGGCAGCGCGGTCCTGTCGAATCGGGAGTACCTGATCGCTCGCCAGATCCTCAAGGAGCTCCGGGAGCGGCTCGGATTCCTTGTCGACGTCGGCCTCGACTATCTCACCCTCGAACGCTCGGCAAACACGCTATCGGGCGGCGAGGCGCAACGGATCAGGTTGGCAACCCAGATCGGCTCGAGCCTGATGGGCGTGCTCTACATTCTCGACGAGCCGAGCATCGGCCTGCATCAGCGCGACAACGCCCGCCTCATCAAGACGCTCCAGCGGCTTCGCGATATTGGCAACACCCTGATCGTGGTCGAGCATGATGAGGACACGATGCGCGCCGCCGACTGGATTGTGGACATTGGCCCAGGGGCCGGCGAGCATGGCGGCCATGTGGTCGGTGAAGGGACGATGGACCAGATCGCCCGCACCGCCGGCTCCATTACCGGAGACTTCCTGAGTGGCAAGCGGTCGATCCCGCTGCCACCGAACCGGCGGCGAGGCAGCGGCAAGGATCTGGTGCTACGCGGCGCGAAGGCGAACAACCTCCGGGACGTCACGGTACGGTTCCCGCTCGGAACGTTCACCTGCATCACGGGCGTCTCCGGCTCGGGAAAGAGCTCGCTGATCACCGACACGCTCCACAAGCGACTGGCGATGGATCTGCACCGTGCACGCGCCCGTCCAGGTCAGCACGACGGCCTCGATGGCATCAGGAATCTCGACAAGGTGATCGAGATCGACCAGGGCCCGATCGGACGGACCCCGCGCTCCAACCCTGCCACCTATACCGGGCTGTTCACGCCCATCCGCGAGCTCTTTGCCTCGCTTCCCGAAGCGAAGACGCGCGGCTATCTCGCGGGGCGCTTCTCGTTCAACGTCAAGGGCGGGCGCTGCGAATCGTGCAAGGGCGAAGGAATCATCCAGATCGAGATGAACTTCCTGCCCGATGTCTTTGTACCGTGCGAGGTTTGCCACGGCGCCAGGTACAACCGTGAAGCGCTGGAGATTCACTACAAGGGCAAGTCGATCGCCGATGTGCTCAACATGACCGTCACCGAAGCGCTCTCGTTCTTCGAAAACATTCCGGCGATCCGGAACAAGCTGCAAACACTGGAAGATGTCGGGCTGGGCTACATCCGGCTTGGGCAACCCGCCACGCAGCTGTCGGGGGGAGAGGCACAGCGCATCAAGCTGTCGAGCGAGTTGTCGCGGCGGGCCACGGGACGAACCCTCTACATCCTCGACGAGCCAACAACCGGTCTCCATTTTGCCGACATCGAGCGGCTGCTCGGTGTGCT
This sequence comes from uncultured Thermomicrobiales bacterium, assembly GCA_902806365.1. Classification (GTDB taxonomy): domain Bacteria; phylum Chloroflexota; class Chloroflexia; order Thermomicrobiales; family UBA6265; genus CADCWJ01. The sequence continues at coordinate 1,688 of CADCWJ010000124.1, read as the reverse complement.
CCAGCGGCTGGCCGATGGCGGGAATACGGTGATCGTGATCGAGCACAATCTCGATGTCATCAAGTCGGCGGACTGGGTGATCGATCTCGGGCCGGAAGGCGGGAGCGGCGGTGGTCTGATCGTCGCCGAAGGAACACCTGAAGATGTCGTGCAGGTGCGGGAGTCCTTCACCGGAGCCTACCTCCGTCCGCTTCTCGAACCTGCCGAGATTGCCGCAGACTAGAGACGACGCGCCGACCGTCGGCGACCATCCCGGGCTCAGGGATTCGGGATTGTTCCCGCATCGAGCGCATGCTACCATCGACGAAGGTTTATCGATGGTTGCACCCGGCTCCAGGTGCGAAGGCAGCCACGGGCAACCCTGACCGAAGGGCTGACGGCAGGGTGGGAAACAACGCGGTACTCGTGCTCAACCAGAATTACGAGCCGCTCAACGTGTGCAATGTTCGGCGCGCGCTCGTATTGGTTATCGGCGGCAAGGCCGAGATTCTCGAAGCCAAGGCGCTCGGCATGTCGAGCGTTTCGGCTGTGTTCCCCGCCCCATCGGTCATCCGCCTGATGTACCTCATCCGGCGTCCCCGCCCACGAGTCAAGCTCACGCGACGCGAAATCTTCATCCGGGACGGGTACACCTGCCAGTACTGCGATCGTCAGGGCTCGGACCTGACGATCGATCATGTCATCCCTCGCTCGCGCGGAGGTTTACACGTCTGGGACAATGTCGTTTCGGCGTGCAAGACCTGCAATCATCGCAAGGGCGGGAAGAGCATCGCCGAGGCCCGGATGTCGTTGCGCAAGCAGCCGCATGAGCCGCGTGCCGGACAGTACTACACCATCGAGCGCCGGCTTGATACCGCGATCCAGACTGACTGGCAGAAGTTCCTGCCAGGCATCACGCCATCCCTGCCTCGCTCATACGCACGCTCCCAGGGCACATCTATCAAGTCCGCGTAGGACTGCCGAGCTTCACCGGGTCACGTGCCCGGCAACAGGGTGGTACTTACGCGGAAGGGGCTCTCGCCAACCGGTGGGAGCCCACGTTCGGCTTGCGGTCGCTGCTGACGACGAAGGATGATAGCGTGCTCGATATCCAGGTAATTCGCGACGACCCTGAAAGGGTGCGCAACCTTGCGCACGCGAAGAATATCGACGTTCCGGTCGACGACATCCTGACGCTGGATCAACGGCGGAGGGACGCGATCGGACAGGTGGAGACGCTCAGGGCCGAGAGGAACGAAGGGTCCCGGCTCGTCGGCCAAACGCGCGATCCCGCCGAGCGCTCGCGGGTGATTGGCGAGATGAAGGGTCTGGGAGAACGGATCGCCGCGCTCGATGCGCGCCTGCGGGAGACTGAGGCACAACTCCACGACCTGATGCTGGGGATTCCCAACCTTCCGGACCCGGCCGTCCCCATCGGCCCCGACGCCGGGTCAAACGAGGTCGTCGCCGTTCGCGGAACCGTGCCCGACTTCGCGTTTGAGCCGAAACCTCATTGGGAACTCGCCGAAGCATTGGGGATCATCGACTTCGAGCGAGGAATCAAGATATCGGGCACCCGTGGCTTCGTCATGCGCGGCGACGGAGCCCGTCTTCAGCGTGCGCTCGTCACCTGGATGCTGGACGTTCACACCCAGCGCCACGGGTACAGTGAGGTGATTCCGCCGCAACTCGTGCTTGGGGACATGCTC
>CADCWJ010000123.1 GCA_902806365.1 uncultured Thermomicrobiales bacterium | reverse complement strand
CTCGGTGGACACCCTCCAGCCGCTCCACCGTCGTCCAGGGGCGGTGAACTCGCAGGACGACCGCCCCGGCGTCGGTCGTCACCCGGACCACGCCATTGACTGAACCGCCGAGCGGAACCGGCGTCGATGAACGGAGCGTCAGGCCGAAGGCGTCGGCGATCGTGACGGTGTCCTTTTCGCTGACGACCCATTGTGGAGCGGTCGAGACGTGATTGCGCATCGATGCCTTCCCTCCAGGAGCAGGAGCGGCGGAACGGCCAGCAGCGATGACGGCGCGGGAGTGTATCACGGACAGACGTCATGACTGCCGTGATCTTCCCTTGCGTGTCAGGATCGCTGACTACCATAAGGCTCAACGGGTCCCTTCTCACCTCACGTCAACCATGCGGGTTCGCAGGACGAAGGGGATCGCCATGTATCCGGGCACCGAAGGGCTTCCACCCCGTGTCGCACTGCTTCAGCTGATCACGGCCTCCTGGGTTTCTCACGCGGTCCGCACCATGGCCGTCCTCGGCGTTGCCGATCATCTTGCCGACGGCCCGCGCACCGTCGGAGAGCTGGCGGAGGCAACAGGGACGGACGCCCCGACCCTCGCCCGTTTCATGCGTGCCCTGGCTGCTCTCGGCCTGGTCGCCCACGACGCGGCGGGCCGGGTCGGACTGACCCCGCTCGGCGAACCCCTCCGTGCCGCCGTGCCCGGCTCGCTGCGATCCTACGCGCTTGCCATCGCCGCGCCCTCCGTCGAGCGGGCCTGGCACGACTTGCCGAATGCGCTGCGCACCGGCGAGCCGTCCTTTCCCGATGTCCACGGACTCGGCTTCTGGGACTACCTGGCCGCGCATCCGGAGGAGGGAGCGCTTTTCGACGCGGCGATGACCGGGAGCGCCGAACTGCGGAGCGGAGTGCTGCCCGCCGCTGTGGACTTGTCTGCCATTGGCACCCTCATTGACGTAGGCGGCGGGCAGGGGCGGATGCTGGCGGCCGCCCTTGCCTCCGCACCCGGTCTGCGCGGTGTCCTCGCTGACCGGTCAGAGGTCCTGCCCGGAGCGGAGGCGTTCCTGGACGCGGCCGGCGTCAGGGACCGCTGCGACCTCGTCGCTGTCGACTTCTTCGAATCGGTTCCGACCGGCGGAGATGCCTACGTGCTGGCGCACATCGTCCACGACTGGCCGGACGAGCAGGCGGTGGCGATCCTGCGCACCTGTCACCAGGCGATGGCGCCGGGCGCTCGGCTCTGGGTCGTTGAACAGGTGATCCAACCGGGCGACGAATACGACCGGGCCAAGCTGCTGGACATGCTGATGCTGGTCCTGTTCGGCGCTCAGGAGCGCACGGCGGACGAGTACCGGTCGTTGCTGCAAGCCGCCGGCTTCGGAGAGGTCGTGATTCACCCAACGGACACACCCTACAGCGTGATCGAGACCGTTCGGCACTGATGTTTCAAGCACGGGCGAGGCGAACTTCTTTTTCCAACACTGCGCTACGCCCCTGAGGTGCCAGGCAGGGAGGACATGTAGCGATCAACGACGGAGGCGCCGACCGGGGCTCACCTGCCCGTTCACCACGCTGCCGCTGGTGAGGGTTGGGCACCGGAGCTGATGAAACGTCAAACCGTACGACTCTGGAGCTGGTTCAGCGCGGGGAGGGTGATGGGGACTTCCTCGCGGGTTTCAGCGGAGCAGTAGAGCGCATCGACGATTGCTTGAACGGTCAGCGCCTGCTCGATCCGCACCAGGGGGCTGCGTTCGTTCCGGACGGCGTCCACGGCGTCGGCAATCTCCGCGGCCACCGACGCCGGCCAGTCGTGCATGCCGGTTTTGTCGACCACCGCGGATGGCGGCGTAATGTCGACCGGGATGCCATCGCGCTCGGCGACGATTCGCAAGGGCGCGAACTGGACCGTCGCCTTGTCGCCCACAAGCTCGAAGCTGTACGAGTATTCCGGTTGGTCGCAACCCCAGCCGCCGCTAAGATCCATCCAGGTGCCGTCAGCAAAGCGAATGTGACCGCTGAATGTATCCTCGACATCGAACTCGGCCAACGCCTCGGCGCTTGGCGCGGTGCTGGCGCGCTTGCGTGGGAAGACGCGATCCATCGAGGCCGAGGCGGTGACCGGCTGAGGGTTGCCGGCGGCCCAGAGCGCGAGATCGAGGATGTGGACGGCGGTCGAGGCGAGCACCCCGCCACCCGATATCCGCTTCACGTAGTGCTTGCCCCACCATGGTATGTCGGTGGCGAGCGTCCAGGCCTTCGAGGAAACTGGCTGGCCGATCTCGCCGTCGGCCACCATCCGCTTGAGGGTCTGCGCGGCGGGCAGGTACCGCATGTTGAAGCCGACGGTCAGGAACCGCTCCGCCTGCTTTGCGGCGGCGGCTATCGCGAGCCCTTCTTCGAGGTTCATCGCCAGCGGCTTCTCGCAGATCACGTTCGCGCCGAGCTGAAGGGCGGCGATCGCCATCTCGGCATGGCTCACCGGCATCGTGCAGATGCTGACCAGATCGTACGGGGCCGAATCGAGCAGCGCCCGGTAGTCGGCGAAGGCGGACGGAACAGAAAAGTCCTGGGCGGTTTGGGCAAGACGGTCTGGGTCCGTGTCGCAGACCGCCGCGATCTCGACGTCCGGATATTTCGCGTACGCCCGGAGGTGGTTGCGCCCCTGGGCTCCGCAGCCGATCACCGCGACGCGCACGCCCGTGTTCACCATGGGTCGACGTTCCTGTTTCTGCGCACGAGCACGTCCTTCTCCCCTATGCCGATGGCATCGGCAACTTCACCGGCAGCCCGGTCCGCGACGATTCGTAGATGGCGAGGATGATCTCGAGCGACTTGCGGGCCTCGGCCCCGGTCACGGCGGGCGGCCGGTCTTCGAGTATGGCGTTCAGGAAGTCCTCGATCTGGAGGAGGTGGAACTGGGGAAATCCGGGCACCCCGTCGTCGGCCGCAAGCCATCCCTCCAGCATTGCCTCTTCGCCGGGGATGCTCCAGATGTCGTTGATGCCCAGCTCGCCTTCGTGGCGCTCCCAGACGCCGACGGCACCGCCGCTGTCGCCATGCACCGCGACGCGAAACCCGAATGCGGGCTGGAAGGTGGAGCTGGCCTGGATCGAGCCGAGCGCGCCGTTTTCGAAGACGACGGTCGCGACGGCGGTGTCCTCGACATCGATGTAGGAGCTGTGCCGCAGCGTGGCGATCCGCCCCATGACTTCCGTTGCCCGTCCCATGAACCACTGGAAATGATCGATCGAATGGACGGCCTGGTTCATCAGGATGCCGCCCCCCTCGGTGGCCCATTTGCCCCGCCAGGGATCGAGCGCGAAATAGTCGGAACCGCGCCAGAGCCGGACGGTGCATTCGCCGAGCGTGAGCTTGCCGAGCTTGCCGTCGTCGATCGCCGACCGGATGCGCCGGACCGCGGGCCAGAAGCGGCGCTGGAAGATGACCCCGAACTTGACGCTCGCGCGCTCGGTCGCATCGATCATCCGGTCGGCTTCGCCCAGTGTCGTCGCAATCGGTTTCTCGCACATCACGTGGATCCCGGCTTCTGCCGCGGCGACGACAACCGGCTCGTGAGCGGGGTGGGGGGTGCAGACGAGCGCGGCCTCAACGAGCCCCGAGCGGAACAGCGCGTCCGAGTCGGTGAAAACGTGCGGCACCTGGTACTGATCGGCCATCGCTTGCGCCCGCTCGCGGTTGCGGTCGCAACAGGCGACGAAGTCAGCGTGCGGCAGCGTATCGAGCGCGAGTGCATGCAGCGCGGCGATCTTCCCGCACCAGACGAGTGCCATCCGGACGCGTTCCTGCCTCATCGGGAGCCTCCCGGTTTCCCGGCTTGGAGGGAAGTGGCGGCGCTCCCGGTTGGGAGCAATCTGGAGCGCAGGTACCCCGCCGCCCAGCTCGCGCCCGCGAAACCGGGAAAGAGCGGATCCTCGTTCTCGATCGAGATCACGTCGTCGTAGCCGATGTCCGCCAGGGCGGAAAGGATCGCCCGCCAGTCGATCGCGCCGAGCCCGGGCAGGCGATAGCGCCACCAGCCGGAGCCGAGGATGCCCTCTCGGGCGAGGCGATCGTGGAGGATCTCGGTGTCCTTGCCATCGACGTGATAGATGCGGTCGCCAAACGCGCGGATCACGCCGGGAATGTCCGGGATCTGGAGCCAGACAAGATGGGAAGGATCGAAGCTGAGCCCGATCGCGGGCGAGGGCACGGCGTCGAACGTCCGCTCCCAGAGGTCGGGGCTGTG
>CADCWJ010000122.1 GCA_902806365.1 uncultured Thermomicrobiales bacterium | reverse complement strand
GCTCGAAGGGCTCCCGCATGCCGGGGCGGACGCCGCCTCCTCCATCGTCCCGCTGCGCGAGGCGTTCCGCGCCGAGCAGGCGGCCCAGTGCGGCTACTGCATCCCGGGCATCCTGATCAGCGCCGTCGCCTTGCTCGACACCACGCACGCTCCCACTCGCCGCCAGATCCAGGACGCGCTGGCGGACAATCTCTGCCGCTGCGGCAGCCAACCGCGCATCATCCGTGCGGTCGAACGCGCGGCACGGACGATCCGGAACGAGAGCATTCACATCCGGGGCGGCGCCGATGTCCGGCCCTGACCACGACACCTCCGGCCAGTCGGTCGCATCCTGGATCACGATCGAGCCAGACAGTACCGTCACCGCCCGCTCGGGCAAGGTCGAGCTGGGAACCGGATTGCGCTCCGCACTGAGGGCGATCGTCGGTGCCGAGCTGGGGCTTCCCGCCAGACGTGTCCGGATGGTGCTCGGCGATACCGCGCTGGTCCCCGACCAGGGCGTCACCGCCGGCAGCAAGTCGATCCAGACCGCCGGGATGCTCCTGCAGCGGGCGGCGGCGGCGGCCCGGCGTGAATTGGTCGCGGCGGCTGGCGAGTTGCTCGGCACCGCCGTCGATGACCTGGCACTCCGCGACGGGGCGATCGTGGACCGGAAAGATCCCGCCCGGTTCATCACGCTCGGTCAGCTCGCCGCCGTCTCCCTGGATGTCCCGGTTCCGGACTTGATGCCAGGCGATCCGCTCCCCGCGTGCGGGGGTGACATGGATTTGGGCCGGATCGAGCTGCCAGAGATGCTGACCGGCAGCTTCCGCTACGTCCACGATCTCGTCCTCGCCGGGATGCTCCACGCCCGCGTGATCCGGCCACATCGGCGAGTGCCGGAAGGAATCGGAGCCTCGATCGCCACGCTCGATACGTCCGCCGCCGAGGCACTGCCCGGTGTCCTCGCGATCGTCCGCGACGGCTCTTTTCTCGCCGTCGTCGCCGAGCGGGAAGATGCGGCGATTGCCGCCGCCAATGCCATCCGGGTCGAGTGGACGACCCATCCGCCGCTCCCCGATCAGGCCGATCTGTTCGACGCGATCCGGCGCGCCCCGGTGGTCGAGTCCAGGCACACCCCCGGGGATGCTCCTCCGCCCGCCAATGCCCTACCGTCCGGCCAAACGCTGCACGCCCGCTACGAGGTTCCCTATCAGGCACATGGCTCGCTGGGGCCGTCCTGCGCCGTCGCCGACGTCCGGGACGACGGTGCCACGATCTGGTCCAGCACGCAGGGCGTCTTTTCGCTCCGGGATGCGATCGCGCCGCTGCTTGGACTGATGCCCGGCCAGGTCCGGGTGATCTCGACCGAAGGGTCCGGGTGCTATGGCCACAACGGGGCTGAGGATGTTGCCGCCGACGCCGCGCTGATCTCGCAAAGGGTTGGGCGGCCGGTCCGCGTCCAGTGGAGCCGGCAGGACGAGTTTGCCTGGGAGCCCAAGGGCTCGGCGATGGTGTCGGAAGTCAGCGGGTCGCTCGATGAAGCGGGCGCGATCGTCGGGTGGACCTACGAGGTCTGGACGCTCACGCACAGCAACCGCCCCGGTGGCCAGCCCGGCCTGCTCCTGGCGGCAAGCCAGCTCGCGGAGCCGATACCGTCTCCCCAGCGACGGCGCTTCGGCGGCGGTGACCGTAACGCCGCGCACCCCTACGATCTTCCGCACAGCACAACGACCGCCTACTGGATCGAGGCCGGTCCGCTTCACCAATCCTCCCTGCGCAGTCTTGGCGGGTTCGCCAACACCACCGCGATCGAGAGCTTCATCGACGAGCTGGCCTGCGCGGCGGGAGCGGACCCAGTTGCCTTCCGCTTGCGCCATCTCTCCGACCCCCGCGCCCGCGAGGTGATCGAACGGGTCGAGGCCACCGCCGGCTGGTGCCCGGGACCCGCCCGATCCGGCGCAAGGAACGGCTCGCGGGACGGGATGCTTCACGGCCAGGGAATCGCCTGGACGCGCTACGAGGGCGAATACGCCTATGTCGCGATGATCGCCGATGTCAGCGTCGATCCGGGGTCCGGCGCGATCCGGGTCGAGCGAGTCACGGTCGCGCACGATTGCGGACGCATCATCAGCCGCGATGGCGTCGCCAACCAGGTCGAAGGCAACATCATCCAGGGCATCAGCCGGACGTTGAAGGAAGAGGTCACCTGGGATGCCGACGGGATCACCAGCCTCACCTTCGCGTCGTATCCGATCCTGACCTTTCCGGAGGTGCCCGAGATCGACGTCGTCCTGATCGACCGGCCCGGCGAGCCGCCGTGGGGTGCGGGCGAGCCGGCGATCTGCCCGGTTGCCGCGGCGATCGGCAACGCGGTCTTCGACGCGACCGCCGTCCGCCTGCGACGCCTGCCCTTCACGCCCCAACGGTTCCGGGACACACGAGAGTACCGCCAGCGCGTGAAGATGACTTCCCGGTGAGCACCCGGACCCGCGAACGTGCCCACCTCGATCGTCTGCCATTGCGATCGGCCAATGGCGCGGCTCCTTCGCTCGATCCCGCACAGGCCCCGGAGATAGGGTCGGCGACACGCCTGAATCGGGTGCGATCCTGGATCGACCGTGCCGCGATCGTCTCGCTCGTGGCGGTCGCCTATGGGTACGATCTCGGACGCAACCCCTTCGGTTTCTTCTGCGACGAGGCGCTGATCGGCCTTCGCGCCCAGGAGCTGTTGCGGGGAGAGCGCCCGGACGGGGCGTTCCCCTTCTTCTTCGACCATTTCCTCTACACCTCCGGCGCCCTCCCGCTCTACGCCACCGCGCCGTTCGTCTGGCTCCTCGGCCTGAACGAGCTCGCCGTCCGCGCCGCCTCGGTGTTCTTCATGGTCGCCACCTTCGCTGTGCTCTACGGAGTCTTCCGGCACCTGAAGCTCACCGCGCCGTGGCTGCCGGTCCTGATCTTCGCGCTCTCCCCGATCGTGATCCATCTCTCGCGGGTCAACTTTGGGCACACGCCATCGCTGTTCCTGATCGCGAGCGGCTACGGGCTGTATCTGATCGGCACGACCCGGCACCGGATCGTGCTCTCGATGCTCGGTGGGGCGGCGATCGGCCTCAGCGCCTATGGCTACCCCGGCTTCTATCTCGCCACCGCGCTCTTCGTCGCGGCCCTCGCGGTCAGCGAGCTGGTCACGCTCCGGTTCCGCTGGCGTGCCACCGGCCACCTTGTCGCGCTCGTCATCGCCGCGGCGATCTGCTTCATTCCGATCGCCCACCAGGCGTGGACGAGCCCGGATTTCTCGAAGCGCTTCGACGACAAGGACACCGCCGGGTACGGCCTCGTCTCGCTCGACCGGGCCGAATCGATGATCCAGAACGTGCAGAAATACTACGGGTACGACTTCCTCTTCGCGGTCGGGGAGACCGGCCTGCCCGGGTCGTTCATCCTCCGTCACTCGGTCAGCGGCGCCGGGTTGCTGAGCCGGACGACGATTCCGTTCCTGCTGCTCGGCATGCTCGCCTTCCTGCTCCTGCGGGGCGGACCGCGCAAGCGGGCGTTCGCGCCCTTCTTCGCACTGATCTTCCTCTACCCCCTCCCGGACCTGGTGACGACCACGACGGGGAGCGCTCCCTACGCCTTTTCGGTGTTCACCGCCGCGCTGCTCGTTCCCTTCGTGATCGCCTACGGGCTGGAGGTGCTCGCCTCGCACAGATCGGCACGGGAGCCGGGGGAACAGCCGGGAGCGGACCGCGCCGATCCCCTGCGCTCCCTCTGGCTCCGGCTGAGCTCGGTGCGCGTGATCACGGTCGCCGTCGTTGTCGCGGGGTTCTTCTTCGTGTTCGGCACCTACGCCGCCTACCCGCTCTCCTCATCGGGCTACTGGGGCTGGCAAGCCGGACCGCGTGACATGATCGCCTACTATCTGGAGCACGAGCAGCGTTACGACGCCTTTTACATGGAAGGCGCCTTCAACCAGGGAGAGGTCTTTCTCGACTTCTACATCGACGATCCCGCCCTCCGGGACAAGGCGCACATCGGCGGCGTCGAAGCGATCGACCCGAGCGAACGACAGCTCTTCGGGGTTCGCCCCGAGACGCGCGAGGATCCTGCCAACCGGGATCGTTTCGCGGCATTCACGATTCTCGAAACCGTCACCTACCCGGATGGCACGGACGCCTTTTACCTAATCGAACGCACGCCTTGACCGGACCGGCGACGCGTTCCGGAAAGGAGATCACCCGATGAAGCTGCAGGAATCGGTCCCGAGCCGTCTCGTCTACGTCCGCCTCGATCCCGGCGACGACCTGCTCGGCGGCCTGCGCGACGCCGTGGCGACCGTCGGGATCGTCAACGGCGCGATCCTCGCCGGCGTCGGCTCGCTCAGCGCCTACCATTTCCATGTCGTCAGCACGCCCGTCAATCCCCCGGAGAACGCCTTCGAGCGGGGCGAGGGGCCGTTCGACATCCTGACCGTGACCGGCGCGGTGCTCGATGGCCGGGTTCACGCCCACGTCACGTT
>CADCWJ010000121.1 GCA_902806365.1 uncultured Thermomicrobiales bacterium | reverse complement strand
TTCAGCGGGGTAAACCACTGGCCATTGTACACGAGGTCCGCGTACCGCATCGCCAGCTCGTCCTTGAGCCGCATCGTCATCTTGTCGAGCGTGAGGTGCTCCAGCTCCCCATGGGCGGTCATCAGGATCGTGCCGCCCGGAGTTTCGTAGACACCCCGGCTCTTCATTCCGACAAGCCGGTTCTCGAGCAGCGTGACCCGCCCGACACCGTGCCTGCCGCCGAGGGTGTTGAGCCGCTCGACCAGCGGGACCGGATCGAGGCGCTGACCATCGACCGCGACTGGCGAGCCAGACTCGAACGTGATCGTGACGTACTCCGCCTCGCCGGGCGCGTCCTCCGGCGCCACCGAGAGCCCGTAGGCGTCGCCCGGTGGCTCTTCCCACGGATGCTCGATGATGCCGCCCTCATGCGAGAGGTGCCAGAGATTGCCGTCCAGCGAGTAGATCTTGGCGGCGGTGGCGGTGACCGGGACGTTGTGGGCGGCGGCGTACTCCAGCGCGTCCTCGCGGGAGCGGATGTCCCAGTGCCGCCAGGGGGCGATGATCCTGAGCTCCGGCGCGAGCGACATGTAGGTCAACTCGAACCGGACCTGATCGTTGCCCTTTCCGGTGCAACCGTGAGCGACCGCGCCGGCGCCTTCGAGCTTCGCCACCTCGACCTGGTATTTGGCGATCAGGGGGCGCGCCATCGAGGTGCCGAGCAGGTACTTGCGCTCGTAGATGGCCCCGGCGCGGACCGTGGGTAACACGTAGTCGCGAATGAATTCGTCCCGGAGATCGTAGACATAGGCCTTGCTCGCGCCGGAAGCGATTGCCTTCGCCTCGATCCCGGAGAGATCGTCGCCCTGGCCGACATCGGCGGCGAAAGCGATCACCTCGCAGTCGTAGTGTTCCTTGAGCCAGGGGATGATGACGGAGGTGTCGAGCCCACCCGAATAGGCGAGCACGACCTTGCCAACGTACGGCTTCTCGCCGCTGGTGGCTGACTCGTCATTGAAGTGGATATCGCGAAAGGTCATCTGCGGGGTGCTCCGGGTTGAAGCGCGGTGTCGATGCGTCCGTCAGCGGGGTCAGGACCGGGCGATTGTGCTATTTGCCGTTGGCGTCATCGGGCAAACGCGTAACAGGCGTCCAGGAGACACCCCACCCCCGCCCGAGGCCTTGTTCCCGAGCGCTGC
>CADCWJ010000120.1 GCA_902806365.1 uncultured Thermomicrobiales bacterium | reverse complement strand
TTTCTGAGACGATGATCAGGTTTGGCGGAAACTTCTCTCCAACCTCGATTCCCGTCTCACTACCGTCCCAGTAACAGCATTTCACTCCTTGCCATTTTGAATGGGTTTTCAGACGATGGCGCCAAGGTTTGTACAACCGGTATCAGCCCGAATCATTATCTCGCGATGGCCTCACCACCGGCGGCGTCGAACCATGACGTTTGCTGGGCATGGGGAATAACATGAAGCTGCGCTTCACCGGGTAGCCAGACCTACTCGCAGGCGGTTCCGCAGGGATAATGGGGGCATTCGCCAACAGGCAGTGGCGACACCGCCCGTTGATCCCATGGGCGTCATCTATTGACGGAGGCGGTCCATCCGGTGCCGCTTACGCTTCGCTCCGATGCGGCTTCCAGGGCAGACACTTTGGTCTGCCCCTACGGAATGTCGCTTGCAGGGCCAGTCACAGACGCGATCCACGATCGGCCCCTGCGACGGTGAGCGACGGATCGATGGTCAGCCAACGAGGGCGGCGGCCTGGGTGGCCTGCTTCTTCGCCTTGGCGCGCTCATCCTGCGATAGGAACCGCTTGCGCAGGCGGTACGCCTTCGGCGTCACTTCCAGCAGTTCATCGTCGGCGAGGAAGTCGAGCGACTGTTCCAGGCTGAGCAGGGTCGGCGGCGTCAGGCGGACCGAGATGTCCGCATTGCTGGCTCGCATATTGGTCAGCTTCTTGGCGCGGCAGACGTTGACCGCGAGATCGGTCGGCCGCGGATTCTGGCCGACGATCATCCCTTCGTAGACCTCGGTGCCCGGCTCAATGAAGGTGATTCCCCGCTCCTGCGCGTTGGCGAGCCCGTGCCCAAGCGCGGTGCCCGATTCGGAGGCGACCAACGCCCCGCTCCGGGACTGGACGATCGGACCCATCCACGGCTCGAAGTCGATCAGCCGCGACGAGAGCGTGCCGTTTCCCTTGGTCGCCGTCAGCACCGCGTTGCGGAGCCCGATCAGCCCCCGGGTCGGGATCGCGAATTCCAGCCGGACGTGGCCACGGCCATCGTTGACCAGGTCCAGCATCCGGGCGCGGCGGCTCCCGGTCAGCTCTGTGATCTGCCCCACGAATTCCTCGGTAACATCGATCACGAGGTGCTCGACGGGCTCCAGGGTTTTCCCATCCTCGCTCTTGCGGGTGATCACTTCCGGCCGCGAGACCTGGAACTCGTAGCCCTCGCGACGCATCGTCTCGATCAGGACCGAGAGATGCAGCTCGCCCCGGCCGGCGACCGAGAACACGTCCGGCTGATCGGTCGGCTCGACGCGCAGCGAGAGGTTCGTCTCAAGCTCGCGCTGCAGTCGGTCGCGCAGCTGTCGGGACGTCGAATACTGGCCATCCCTGCCGGAGAAGGGCGAGGTGCTGACGCCGAAGGTGAGCTTGAGCGTGGGCTCCTCGATCGCGACGGCGGCCAACGGCTCGGGAACGGAAGGGTCCGTCAGGGTCGTGCCGATTTTCGCTTCGCCGAACCCGGTGATCGCGACGAGATCGCCCGCCTCCGCCATCTCGATGTCGGCGCGTCCCAGCCCCTCGAACGTTTGGAGCGAGGTGATCCGCTGGCGCGACGGCTCCCGATCTTCCCCGACGAGCGAGACGATGTCGCCAGAGCGCACCTGCCCGCGCTTGATCCGCCCGATCGCGATCCGGCCCCGGTGCAGGTCGTAATCCAGCGAGGTGATGAGCATCTGGAACGGGGCGTCGGGCTCGACGACCGGTGCCGGGACGACATCGAGAATGGTGTCCAGCAGGGGCCGGAGGTCATCGGCGAGACCATCGGGGGTGAACCCGGCGCGACCCTCGCGGCCGATCGCGAACAGCACCGGGAACTCAAGCTGGGCGGGATCGATCGCCAGATCGAGGAAGAGGTCGTTGACCAGCTCGACGACCTCGTCGATCCGGGCGTTCTTGCGGTCGATCTTGTTGATCACGACGATCGGGCGGAGGCCGATCTCGAGCGCACGGGCGAGCACGGTCCGCGTCTGCGGCATCGGACCCTCGGCGGCATCGACCAGCAACAGGCAGCCGTCGGCCATGTTGAGGACGCGCTCGACCTCACCGCCGAAGTCGGCGTGTCCGGGAGTATCGATCACGTTGATCTTGACCGCGCCGTAGATGATCGCCGTGTTCTTGGACAGGATCGTGATGCCGCGCTCGCGCTCGAGATCGTTGGCATCCATGATCAGCGTTCCGGCGGCGTCCGGGTCGCGAAAGATGTTGGATTGCTTGAGCAGGCCATCGACCAGGGTCGTCTTGCCGTGGTCGACGTGGGCGATGATCGCGATGTTGCGGAGATCGGCGCGGCGCGTGATCTGGACGGTGTCGGTCATGGATTGGTTCTTTCGGATATGGCGGTCGCGCGGGCGGCCAATGGGGCAAGGCCGGATCGGCGTTCGCCAGGGGCGCGACGAGGCATGTCAA
>CADCWJ010000119.1 GCA_902806365.1 uncultured Thermomicrobiales bacterium | reverse complement strand
GTTGCGCGGTCGCCGGCAGGAAGCAGAGGTCCGTGTCGTTGGTGGGAACGTCCACTTCTTGCGCCCGCTCAGTCACCGGTCGCGGGCTGGCCCAGCGACGCGCGAGAGCGAACCGCGCGACGCAACCCTTGCGGCCACGTCCGCCGCAGCCCCTCGCTGAGGACCACGAACAGCGTCGCCATCAGCCCGGCGTGGGCCAGCGTCGCCAGCAGCTGCAGGCCGGAATAGACGACGATCGCGCCGACGATGACCTGGAAGAAGACGATCACCAGCGCCGCAAAGGCCAGCGCCTGGAGATCGGGACGGGTCTGCCGCAGCCGGTACGCCCAGAGCGCGATCCCGCCGATCATGAGGGAGATGACGCCCGCCAGCACCCGGTGCAGGGTCTGGATTCCCGGCGGCGTCTGGTCGATCCGCGGCACCAGCTCGCCGGTGCACGACGGCCAGGTCGCGCAGGCCAGCTCGGAGTTCGTGTGGCGGACATAGGCGCCGGAATAGGCGACGACGATCGACATCACGAACGTCGCGATCAGGAGCCAGCGGAACCCGGCGATCGTGCCGCCTGAATCCATCGTGCGGTCTCGATCCGGGCGGCGGGCGTCGATCAGGATAAAGGCGACCAGCGAGGCGCTGGCGAGGCAGATCAGCGAGATCCCGAAATGCGTCGCCATCACCTCGGGCGAGGTCGGCCAGCGGACCGCCGCCGCGCCCATCAGCGACTGCAGGATCAGCGTCCCCATCATCGCCGGGATGAGCACCCGGAACTCGGGATGGCGCTTGCGCAGCGGCCAAGCCAGGATCGTCGTGGCGAGGACGACGATACCCTCGATCCCGGTCACGAGGCGGTGGCTGTACTCGGTCAGTGACTCGAAGGTGTCCGCCGGGAGAAACCCGCCGTGGCAGAGCGGCCAGTCGTTGCCGCAACCGTCGCCGGAGCCGGTCGCGGTGACGCGGGCACCCATCAGGAGCACGATCAGCATTCCGACCGCGCTCACGATCGCCAACCGCCTGGCCCAGGTCGCTCGCTTGTCCATGGCTGTCCGGCTCCGACCACGAAGGAGGATTCACTCTCCAGATGCTGGGATCAAGCTTGCCACGTTCCGCCCGCGGATGCAGCGCACCTGCTGGCAACCCGGTATCCATACCGTACAGCGGAACCGGGAGCCGAGCGCCCATTCGTATCCAAAACGTCGGCGGGATACGGGCTGCGGTGGTCACATGGTGCGCTCCAGGCTCGAGGTCGTCGAAAACGAAGCGACGTCGTGCCACACGCGGCCCGGCGCGATCCACGTCTCCTTACCAAGCCGACTGTTCGTACCAGCGAAGCACGCGCAGGGCGCGCAGTGTATTCCAGCGGCTCGGTCGGCTCTCGCCGTCGTCTATCTCAACTGGCATCACCCCGGGATACCGGATCTCGAGCGGCCACCGCCCGTCCCCGTCGCGCTTCGACGCGACCAACTCAACCGCCTCGGCCACCCGTTCTTCGGGCGTGACATCGGCGCTGCGCAGGTACTCGAGCCCCCGCAGCACGTCGTAGTGCCACCAGGTCGGGAAGGCAAAGCGCGTCCACGCGCCGCCGCCCTTGCGATCCCGCTCGATCACCTCGCCGGTCGAGCGTCGCCGGTAGAGCCGGCGCTCGAGGAGATACTCCTGCCCGCGAAAACGGGCCGCTGTCACGTCCGAGGTCCCGCCGAACGACCGCTCGTACTCGAGCAGCGCCTCCAGCACGCAGATCGTGGTGTTGAACGACGACCGCGTCGAGCCGTTCGGCGCCTCGCAGTTCCAGCCGCCGTCGGACAATTGCTCGCCGAGCAGGCGAACGACGATGCCGTGGACGTCCTGGCCAAAGTAGGCGCCGGCCATCGCCACCTGCCCGTTGATGCAGGGTTCCACCTCGCCGGCGAAAAAGGGGTTGACTTGGCACTCCGGCGGACCGCAGCCCTGCCACGTGACGTGGTCGCGAACACGGCCCACGGCGCGCCGTGCCTCCATGCTGGTGGGGTCGAGACCGAGGTGGCGCAGCAACCACAGGACGTGCATCGTGGAATTCCACCCGTGGTTCCAAGCCGCCCCGCCCCAGCGACCCTCGGCCGCCTGCAGGGCGAGCAACTGCGCGCCCGCACCCTCCCTGGCGACCCGTGCCCGCTCGGCCGCAACCTGGTGCGCGGGTGCATCGGTCAGGTCGCGCATGACTTGCCAGCGGATCGAAGGATCGGAATCGAGCAGCCAATCGACGACAGTCACGAATCTCTCTCCGGCGGTGAGGCGTACCGGCCCGTTGGCGTTACGCCACTCTCGCTCATGGCAGGTGGGGTCTTTGACCAGCGTTCACGAGCGCGCTGACCTACGGTATCTGGCCGGGCGCGTATCGCCGGCCGCGATTGTAGACAGCAGTTGAGACCGCTGAAAACCACCTGGAACCAGACCGGTCGGATCTGCGGCCGCCGGACAGCAACCAGTGTCCATGAGTCACACGGCAGAGCATCCTCTCCGCGAAGCGCATGCCAGGCACAGGATGACACGGGCGGTGGAATAGCCCGATCGACGTCATTCCGCGGGGTTCGACACCTCGTGCTCGGCCAGCCAGCCGTCGATCAGGTTGATCGCCGCTTCGCCGGCGCCGGAAAAGGGCGCCCCTTCCGGAAGCTCCGCGACGTAGACGGTACGGCCGCGTGGCAACCAGGCGCCCAGCCGGGCGGCAACGGTTCGCTCGGCGAGCGGCGCGGTCGCCCCGCTCACGACCCGGGCCGGTGTCGGGATTCCGGCGACCTCCTCTCCGCTCAGCCGGTAGGCGTCCAGCGCATCGAGCGACGGGCTCAGCGCGAGGACGTTGCGACGGATCGCGGCTTGCCGTGGCCGTGCCAGCCGCTCCGCCCACCCTTCGCCCCAGCGACGGTCGAGGTACACCTTCAGCGCCCGGTCGGCGAGCCCCTTGTAGGCTGCGTCCGATGCTTCCCGGTTCGCGAAGCGCGCCGCTTCAAGGGCGATCGAGATCTCCGGATCCGGTTCGCCCTCGATCAGCCCCAGGGCATCCGGCTCGATCAGCGCCAGCGAGGCAACGAGATCGGGGCGCCGCCGTGCCAGTTCCAGCGCGGTGACCGCTCCCTGGCCCTGGCCGACAAGATGGAGGGAGACCGCGGGGTCGAGCAACGACTCCGCTTCGAGCACCGCGAACAAATCGTTCGCGAGATCGGTCACGGTCAGCGAGCGGTCTTTCAGGGCGGTGCTCCCGCCGTGCCCTCGCGCATCGGGAAGCACAACGCGCATCCGCTCGACAAGCACATCGCGGAGCGGCCCGAGCGAGCCACGGTCGGTGAGTGTCGCATGCAACAACACCGCGACATCGGCGGTATCCGGCCCGTCGATTTCATAGGAGAGGCGCGTCAACTCGTTCTGGGCGAAACGGGTGATTCCCATGCTCGCGATTGCTTCCCCGGTGCTGACCGGTGCTGAATGGTGGACTGTCGCGCCGGGCATCGGACGACTCCCTGATCGTACTCCATGCGCGCGGGAGGCGGCTGGGCCGATCGCCGGTCCCTGCTGGCGGGATGGTGCATCACGTTGCCTGCGCTAAAATCAGCACAACGGTCCAGCCATCACGCGATGCCCCTTTTCCTGTCAGGAAATGCTCATGAGTGCCATCAGCGACATGCTGCCATCGGACGCCGCCGAGCAGGCGGAGATTCGACGCATCCTTCGCGAGCAACCCGATCTCGCCGCCATGATCGAGCGGGCACAGACCAAGGCCCGCGACATGTTTTCCGATCCCCGTTTCACGCTGGACACCCGGCAGTATGACGACTGGGATCCGCCTCTCCGGCTCGTGATCAGGGCCGATGTGCCGGAGCAGGCATTAAGAGCGGCGCTTGTGGAGTTCATCCACTGGATGTCTCAGGAATCCGGATACGATCGCGAGCGGCTCGCAATCTTTCCTCATCTCCGTGCCGTTCTCGAGACCGCTCGATGATTCAGGGGCGAGAACTGTTGGCAATCGTTTCATTCCTCGATCAGGTGGGGACAGAGGCCGCGCTCCGCACCCAGATAGGGCGCCTCTACTACGCGGTGTTCCTCGAAGTTCGGACGTGGTGCGAAGCCCATCTTGGATATTCGCGAGTGCGCATGGCTCGTGAGCACCAGGCGCTCGCCAACCTGCTCTCGTCGATTGACCCGGATCTCGTCGACCAAATGGGTGTTCTCCGAACAAGCCGCAATGCGGCCGATTATGATGAATACCTCTCGATGGCCGAGATTCTGGAACTCCGCGCGGTTGCGAGCGAGCTAGCGACGGTCATACTCGATCGATTGCGATTGATGGACACGTGAGCCACCTCGCCTACGCCACGCCAACGGTGATCCGGTGCCAGCCACTCGCGCCGTCCGGCAACTCAGGCGCCTGCTCGTCGGTCTGCCGCTCACCCGTGCCGTCGATCGCCCGCACCACGAGGTCGTAGGTCCCCGGCTTCGCGACCCACTCCATCGTCCAGACCACCCAGCTCAGCCCGGCCGGGCTCGGGTTCTCGGCGATCGTCGCCTCCGTCCAGGTGTCGCCGCCATCGGTGCTGACCTCGACAGCCTGGATGCCCCGGTCACCGGCGAAGGCCACGCCGCCGACATCGATCATCCCGGAGGCGACGACGCCACGCTCGCCCGGCATGTCGATCCGGCTCGACGTCTTGATGATCGCGGTGTCGGTCCACGACCGCTGCTGCCAGTACCCCTCGTACTCCTC
>CADCWJ010000118.1 GCA_902806365.1 uncultured Thermomicrobiales bacterium | reverse complement strand
GATCGACCGCGACGCCGGAAGGAACGGGGTGTCCTTCAGAGAGATCGGCGACCCGGCTGATCTCACCCGCCGGGGTGACCCGGATCAGTTGCCCGCCCACCGCTTCGGTCACGAGCAGGGCGTCGCCTGTCGCCACAAGCCCGTAAAGCGAGCCGTCGGGGTTGAAATCGGGCGCGATGAACGAAGGCCTGTTGGCGGGCAGCCAGGTGCTGAGATCGGCGACGAGGTTCATCGTCCGGTTCATGTTGACCTTGTAGACGCCGCTGAACGAGGAGGGCGAGCGCCACGACGCCCCGGCCCCGCCGAGCAGCACGTAGAGCTCGTCCCCGAGATAGGCGACATCCATCGCGCCCCAGATCCAGCGCGTTTCCTCCCAATGGGTCGAGACCAGGCCGACCTGCAACGGCGCGGTGCAGCCGTCGGCGACCGTCACGACCGACGACGAGAGACCGATCCGAAGCGTGAAGCCGCCGGAGACCGGGATCCGGGTTTCGCCGCCCGAGCCCGCCATCGCCATTGCCAGCGTGCCATTCGGCCCCCAGGCGAACCCGCGCGGGTTGGTCAGCCCGGAGGCGACAACCGTTACCGGCGCGGCGGATGGGGTTGCCTCCTGGGCGCGAACGGGTGACGACGCCAGCAGGGCCGGCACCGCGAGCAGGGCGAGGATGATGCAGAGATGGATGGCGGCGGTGGGAGTGCGACGCATGGGGTGCCTCCGTCGGGAACGCTTCGGGCGAAAGGGGAGGCCCGAGACCGTTCTGCTCAGGGGCTCGTTTCATTCTAATGTCTCGTGCCGGACGTCAATGGACACGTGCCGCACGAGTGCGTCAGTGGTGGACGGAACCACCGGCGCGACGCCCGTATACTTGGCGCCAGCAAGAAGACCGTTCTGGATGTCTTGTCATTCCGTAACGAAGTGGAGGAATCTCGGCAGCTGCGTCGCTGAGGAGGACCGCAGTCCGACGAAGTCCCTTGGCATGACACCGGTCTTGCCGACCTCTGGGTCGGCTGCGACGACGCGGCTGCTGAGATTCCTTCCCCTCCGCTTCGCTCCGGACCGATGCAGTTGCTGGAATGACGATGAATGGTGGCCAGTGTACTGAGAGTTTGGGCTCTTTCTCCGGGGAACGTGATGAAGAACAAGGCGGTGGTACCTGGTGGACCCGTGGTCGGCGCGGTCGATGTCGGCTCGAACTCGATCAAGCTGACGGTGGCGCGCCCGGGTCTCTCGGGCGGCATCGAGGAGCTTGCAAGCGCCGTCGCGGCGGTCCGGCTCGGCGCGGGCCTGAGCACCTCCGGTCGCCTCGCAGACGACCGGATCGAGGCCGCGCTGGGCGCGTTGCATAACTTCGCCGCGCTCGCGCGCGAGCACGGGGCCGATCGCCTGGTCGGGGTCGCGACCGAGGCAACCCGCCGCGCCGCGAACGGGGCGACGTTTCTCGAGCGGGTCCGTGCCGAGACGGGCTGGGAGGTGAGGGCCATCACCGGCGACGAGGAAGCCGACCTGACGTTTCGCGGCGTCGCACTGAATGGAGACATGCACGGCAGGGTCGTGATTGCCGATATCGGCGGCGCCAGTACCGAGTTGATCGTCGCCGAGGGCGGAGTCGTCATCATGGCCCAATCGGTGGTGGTTGGTTCCGGCACGCTGACGGATACGCTCGTGCCGTCCGACCCGCCGACGGTCGCGGAGCTCGCCGCCAGCGCGCGGGCGGCGGCGGCGCGCCTCGACCTCATCGCCGTGCCGACGGAAGCGGCCGTGCGGCTCTTGTGCGTCGGCGGCACCGCCGAGTACCTGGCGCGGCTGGCCGGCGGTGGTCCGGTCGTGGATCGCGCGGGGATCGCGCGGGCACTCGACATCTGCCGTGCCCGGGCGTCGATGGAACTGGCGCTGACGCTGGCGATCCCGCAGGCGCGGGCACGCGTGCTGCCGGCGGGGATTGCGGTGATCCGCGCCCTGGCCGACCTGCTCCATTGTGACCAGGTGGAGGTCGCGCCGAGCGGGATCCGGACCGCGCTGCTGCTCGACACCTTCGCGGAGATCGCCGCGCGGAATGGTGCCCCGGCAGCCGCGCGGGCAGCGGTGCGGTCAGCCACACCCTCGCCGCGAATGGAAGGCATGACATGACCGCGAATGCTTCCCCATCCGACGCCGCCCTGGCCAGGAGCGGGCACGACGATCAGGACTACCGGACGGCGATGCGCGACGCGATCGCGGTCCAATGGGCGGCGGTCTGGAAGGCGATGCCGGGGGTCGTCGCCGGGGACGATCCGGAGGCGGTGCACGACGTCCGCGTCGCATCCCGGCGGTTGCGGGCGGCGATGGATGTCGCCACCGATTGCTTTCCCGCGAAGTGGTATCGCCCGCTGCACAAGACCGCGAAGGCGATCACGCAGGCGCTCGGCGAGGTGCGCGACCGCGATGTCCTGCTGGAGGAGCTCGCCGGGGCGCGCCTGCGGGCCAGCATCGTGGAGCGGCCAGGCATCGACTACCTCATCGCGGGCATCACGCGCGACCGCAAGAAGGCCCGGAAACGGATGCTGGCGTTCCTGAAAAAGCTCGACGCCAAAGGGATCCCCGAAGAAACGACGCGCCGCTTCCCGCTTCCCAAAAAGGCAAAAGCGGAGCGCGCTCCCAAACAGCCCCGCCGGGCGACGGAGGTCCAGGCATGAGTCGGGCCCTGCCCGTGCCTCCGCTCGATCCTGAGGCGCCGCTGGCGGTCAATGCCCGGCGGGTGTTGATCGTGCGTGTCGTCGAGCTGTTCAGCTACGCCCCGATCATCCCGGACGCGACCGCGACCGAGGCACTCCACGATGCGCGAATCGCGACGAAGCGGCTGCGCTACACGCTGGAGCTTTTCCGCACCGTGTTTGGCCCCGTGGGCGAGCGGATCATCGAGCAGCTGAAGGAGATGCAGGAGGAGCTGGGCGAGCTTCACGATCACGATGTCCGGATCGAGATCATCGAACGCGAGCTTGGCGGGCTGGATGAGGAGGGGGAGGGGACGGCCCTCGTTCGCCCCGGCCTGGATAGGTTGCTGAAGCGCGAACGGACGGCCCGCGCCCGGCGTCACAAGGAGGTCGTCAAGCGCTGGCGCGGCCTCGAGCGCGACGAGGTGCTGCCGAAGCTGATCGCCCTGGCGTCACCGCCCGCGCGGGCCGGCACGCCGATTCCGTAGGGGCCTCCCCTACGAATGGGGTGGGGTAAGCGGTCGGGAGGTTGTGGGACGGTTGCCCCAGACCTCAACCCCGACGCCGTCGCGCTCGCCCTGCCAGAGCGGCACGGTGCAGGTGCCGCGAAGCAGGTTCTTCCAGAGCTGGGCGTTGGCGAAGGTTTCTTCATCCGTGCTGAAGACCTCGAATACCGACCGCGCCGCGACAAGCACCATCTTCCGCTTGGCCCGGCTCAGCGCGACCGTCAGGCGGCGCGGATCGAGCAGGAACTTGCCGGACACCAGCAAGTAGGCGCGGTCGCTCTCGGTCGCCCCGATCAATATCACCGTCCGCTCGCCGCCCTGGAAGCGCTCGACGGTATCGACGGCGGAGATCGTGATGGCGCCGGTGGCCGTATCGGTGCGGGTCAGCGCCGGGATGTTCTCCTGGAGCGCCGCGCGCTGGGCCCTGTGCGGCACGACGACGCCCAGCCCCTCTTCCGGATCGAGAGCGTACCCGGTGGGATCGGCTAGGATGTGGAGGACCGGCGCAAGCAACCCCTGCTCGAACTGATTTCGAAGCTGGCTCCCGGACTCATCGTGAACGACGACCGTCAGGGGGTGCGCGGGATCGAGCACGGCGGCGGCAAAGTCGTCGGCGATCTCCCGCCGCTCGATCAACGCCGTCCGGTTCGAGTGATAGGCGATGCCGTCCTGGTGATAGATCTCCTTGCGGAGGAACTCGGCCATCTCGGCGTGCAGCCGGAAGCTTTCCGCGAACCTGATCACCGGCGGGTCGAGCGGGAGCAGGGCGAGGAACAGCGACTCATAGGAGCGGAACTCCTGGAAGGTCCGGCGCGGCTCGGTCGACCAGTCGTTCTTCACGATCGGTGGCATCTGGCGATGGTCGCCGACGACGATCAGGGTGCCATCGGCAGCGAGCGGGAGCGCCGCCATCACAGACTCGGGCAGGCTCATCTGGGACGCCTCGTCCAGCACGAGACAGTGGACAAAGGGGTGACCGAAAAGGTCGTTGGCCGTCCATCGGTCCTTGATCAAGCTGTAGATGCCACCCGGCGTCGCCGCGACCACGGCCCACCGCGCGGCAGTGATTCTCTCGAGCGCCCTGGTGGCCCCGGGTGGGAGCTGATTATCCTTCGGAAGGCTGATGATGCCGTCCGGCAGGTCCTCTTTGGGGCGGAACCGGATCAACGGAACATCGAGCAGGCGGTGGTCGAAATGCGCCGCGAAGATCTCCGGATGGCTTGTCTTGAATCCCGCCAGGAGCGCGCGAACGTCCAGCACGTTGTTGAGCAGCACGTCAATTGCCGCGTGCGTCTTGCACGAGAGCAGAATCCGGAACTCCCGGTTCGCGGCGATCGCGCCCTGAAGGCGGGCAAAGAGCGCGAAGGCGGTGGAGTAGCTTTTGCCGGTGCCGGGCGGTCCCTGGACGAGCAGGAGCGGCGTCGCGCCATGGTCGCCGATGAACTCGCGCTTGCCGGACTCGAAGTCGTGCAGTGCGCCGGCGGCATGGAGGGCATCGAGCCCGGCGAGGAAGCGCCGTTGCGCGGCAACGCTTTCGGCCGACCACGCTGGTTGGGGACGCGGTGCTCCGGAGAGTTCGGCATGGAGGGCGTTCTGCCCCCCGGCGATCAATCCCCCGGCGACCTTCGCCTGCCAGAATCCATTGAAGTTGTTGATATCGCCGTCAAGCGTGTAGACGGCACCGGAACGGAGCGGACGGTTGTGGTCACCGATCGTGCCGAATGCGAATCCCGGGCCGGTGGAGCCAGCACCGAATCGGGGCTGGAGCGACACAACCGCCCACGCCCCGGTCGCCCTGCCGTTTTCGCGCTCCACGATGGTTTGAACGAGCGTGGCGCCCATGCCGTAGAGAAGCTGTTTCGGCGTTGGCGTGTACGGAGTCTGCTCGTGGACCGGGAGCCGGCTGTCGATAGTGAGTCGTGGGTAAAGGATGAGGCGGTCGCCGTTCTTGATCGTGGTCAGGCTGAGCGCTTCTTCGAGATCGCAGGCGAGATCGGCCGTCTCCAGGCGGAGGCGGAAGGTCATGTCCTCCTGCGACCACTCTGACGCCTCCTTTTGCTCCTTCGGGAGTTTGACCTGCTTCGCGTGCGGGTGTTGCTGCCGCCAGGCCTCGCGGTATGTCTCGTTGAGCTGGCGGCGGCGCTCGTTCTCCCGGTTCCGCTCGGCAACGCCCGATTCCTGATCGGCCTCGACGTAGCGGACGATCAGGGTCTGGCCGGCAAGCACGCGTTGCTCCGGCGCGGCAAGGCGGGCGTTCTTCCAGGCGGCCAGCTCGACGTGGCGCTCGATCGTGACGAACTCGTCCAGCGCGTGCGCGAATGTGGGTGCCTTGCGCTCGAACGCGGCGAGATCGGGCAGGTCGAAATCCGTGAGCACCGTCTGCCGGTTGCCCCGGAAATCGTGAGCGATATGCTCCATCGCTTCGAGGCGACGGGCATGAAAGCCGGTGAGGAGATCGGGTGTGGCAGCACGGTACGGCGCGAAGTCGTCCGGCGTGCCGGGCGGCGCGTCGGGCAGTTCGTCCCAGGCGGCGTAGGCGAACTCCAGCGGGATCTGGCTGTTGAAGCGAGCCCGGTTGGTGTACCAGCCGTCCGGCAGGGCATCGGTCGGCGCGTCGAGCTTGCCCCAGAAGTCGAAGAGCCGCGCCCGGAACAGATCCCGGTACGGTGTGCCCTTGTTCCAGTCGAAGCCGAGAAAGGCGGCGACCGATTGCAGCGACTGACAGAGCATCGGGTAGTTCTTCTGGTCCCGGATCTGCCCATCGAGAAACGATGCGATTGGCGAATCGAACGCCGCGATCTGAGTGACGAAATCGTAGAGCGCGGTCGCGCCAAGAATCCTTGTCGCGTGGCGGCCGAGTGCGTCGAGGAGCACGCGCTGGGCAAACGGGTTGATGAAGACAACATGGATCGGCGCGCGGGGCTGGCTCTCGGAATCGGGAGCGGCGACCTCGACCACGGCGGCAAGCGTGGTCTCGATCCATTCCACCAGGAGCTGCGCCTCCGCCTCGTCCGATTCCGGGGATGCCGGTGCCAGCCGGACGATGCTGCGGCGCCGCTCGGGCCGTTCCACACCATGCTCGCTGCCGACCAGCAGAGCGCCGGCCATGTAGACGCGGTCGTTGAGATAGTCGTGCTGGACATCGATGTAGACGCGGACCAGGTTGGGGTTCTGCTTGGCGTCGCTGTATGGCAGCGAGCCGTAACCCTTGCCGGGGATGTAGGTCAGCGCCTCGATCTCGTCCTTTTTCCAGCGACGGTAGCGGCGGGCACGATGGACCAACTCGTCGAGGCGCGGGCCGACCGGCCAGGTGGTCGCGAGCTGCCGCGCGAACGCCTTCTTCCCCGGCATCGGGACAAGCTCAGTGTTCTCCCGCGTCTCGCCATCAACGGTGACCTGGCCCTTGCGCTGGAGATCCTTGAGGGCCGCCAGCTCGCTGACGGTCGCGATCCCGCCCCGGAGCAGGGCGTTCTTGTCACCTTCCGTGAGGTGCGGCAGGAGCGAGAGGTTGTCGCTCTCGGCGCTCTGCTTCATGCAGAACTCGTTGTAGAGGCAGCCGTCGCACTTGTAGGTCAGGTGAAAGGGGACCTGCTCGAACGGCGTGGCGATGACACGGCTGGCGGTCGAGCGGGCGCCGAGCACGAGGTCGCGGATGGCGTCGAGATAGGCCCGAGGATCGTCAATCCGCTCCAGCAGGCCGGCGCCGGTGCCGAACAGGGCGTGCGCCTCGGTCCGTTGCGCTCTGGTCGTCGCGTCGTCAACGCTGACGGCCGGGCCGCGGTAGAGGATGGCCATTTCGATCGGCTCATGAGCGATCCCGGCATCGACCAGGATCCGGACCAGCATCTCGTGGTAGAAGGCGACTTGGAGGCGATGCTCGACCTTGGCCGAGGTCTAGCTTTTCATGTCGACGATCAGGGAATGGAGCGCCCCGCTGGCAGTCCGCTCGAAGCGGATCGCGTCGACATCGCCGCGGATGCTCCAGCCGTCGAGGGTCGCCGCCAACCTGGGCTGGAAGAGGACCGTGACCGTGCCGGCCGCCAGCGACCGGACGGCGGTGGCCACGTCGGCGTTGTTGTCGGCCGATCCGGCGGTGCGGCGTTGGGCGTCGGAGAACCGGATGGAGGGCAGGGCGCGGGTGATGTCGTCCTCGATCGCCCGCTCGAAGCGGTTGCCGGACTTG
>CADCWJ010000117.1 GCA_902806365.1 uncultured Thermomicrobiales bacterium | reverse complement strand
TCCCGCCCCTCGATCGACATGAGATTGAATCGGCCGGGTGTTTGCCAAAAGGCGCTGCTGAATGTGCGGAGCGACGCGCGAATGCGGGCCAGCGGAACATCGAGCCCGATCGCAGCGGCGGTCGCGGCCAGGGCGTTGGCAACGTTCACCTGCACCCGCTCGTCGAATGTCGCGGGAATCTCGCGAGCCAGCAGGATGTTCGTCTCGCGCATGGGGTCGAGCAGCGTGATCATGCCGCCGCGGGGCGTCTGACGCAGGACCACCGCCCGGCCGCGCCCGCGGACATGGTCGCGGACCACCTCATTCGACTCGTCCATGCTGAAAAAAATGATCTCGCCCCTCGCCGTGCGGGCCATTTCGAGGGTCCACCGGTTGTCCGCGTTGAGCACGCTCGCGCCGTCGCGGAGGACGGCGGCCGGGACGACCGCCTTCACCCGGGCCAAATCGTCGACGGTATCGATGCCCTTGATTCCCAGGTGGTCGCTGGCGATGTTGGTGACCACCGCGACGTTGCATCGATCGAAGCCCAGTCCGGAACGGAGAATGCCGCCGCGCGCGGTTTCGAGCACCGCAACCTCCACCCGCGGATTTCTCAGCACCATGCGGGCGCTGTCGGGACCGGCCATGTCTCCCGCGGCGATCTGGGTGCCGCGGATATAGATGCCGTCGCTTGTCGTGAGGCCGACGGCCCGGCCCCCGGTTTGGACGATGTGGGCGATCATCCGCGACGTCGTGGTCTTGCCGTTCGTTCCGGTCACCGCAACGATGGGCACGCGCGACGGATCGCCGGGCTTGAACAGCATGTCCACGACGGCACGGCCGACCTGGCGGGGCAGCCCCTCGGTGGGATGCGTGTGCATGCGGAAGCCGGGCGCGGCATTGATCTCGATGATCCCCCCGCCCACCTCGTTCACCGAGCGGGTGATGTCCGGGGTCACGAAATCGATGCCGGCGATGTCGAGCCCCACGCTCATCGCCGCCTCGAGGGCGATTTCCACGTTGTCCGGGTGCACCTCGTCCGTGCAATCAATCGCCGTGCCGCCCGTACTCATGTTCCCAGTTTGCTTCAGCCGGACGCTTCGTCCGGCTGGCGGCACGTCGCCCAGCGTCAGGTGTTGGGCGGCTAGGGTTTCCTGGACCTACCTGTCGACGGAGATTCGGGTGAGGGGTCTCTCGTGGCCAATGCCCCGGAGCGGATCCGCGTTCGCCCGACGGATGAGATCCTCGACGCTGTGCACCCCGTCGCCCACCACGTGCGCCGGCACCCGCTCGGCCACGGCGACGACCTCGTTGTTAATGACCAGGACACGGAAATCCTTCCCGCGGAACATCCGCTCGACAATCACCGACCCGCTGCGGCTTGCTGCTCGAGCAGCGGCGAAATGGCTGCGCACGGCCTGCTCATCAAGCAGGTCAACGCAAACGCCACGTCCATGATTCCCGTCGACGGGCTTCAACACGACCGGATAGCCCATCCGAGCCGCCTCGCGAACGGCATCGTCTTCATCGCTTACCCGGATCCCGCGCGGCGACGGTATGCCCAGATCGCGGAGTAACCGATTGGTGAGGTCCTTGTTGCCGGCGATGTCCATCGCCGTGCCGGAGGTGGCCGACGTCCGGGTGGCCCAGATGCGTCGCTGGTGGCGACCATGCCCCAGTTGGACGATCGATCGGTCAGGGAACAGCCGCATGACCGGGATGCCCCGACCCTCGGCCTCGGCGACGATTTCGAGCGTCGAGGGCCCATATGCGCGACGCTCGGCAAGGCGGATGATCCGATCTTCTGCCTCTTTCGTGAAGTCGAAGTCGGCTTCGGGCCCGTAGATGAGGTGGTTGAGCAGACTAGCCGCCAATCGCCCAGCGGCGATCCCGACATCTTCCTGATCGTACGCGTAGACGACGTTGTAGACGCCCCGCTCACCGGTCGCTCGCGTCTTCCCTCGGGTCGCTGTTCCCCCGGCAAGTCGTTGCATTTCCAAGGCCACGTGCTCCAGCACGTGGCCCATCCATGTTCCTTCCCGCATCCGCTCGATGAATCCGCCGCGACGGCCCACCGAACAAACGTGGTCGTCGAGAGCGGGGAGCAGGGCGACGAGCCGCTCGGTGAACGCGGGGATCTTGTTCGTCGGTCGATCCTCCAGTTCGCCGAGGTCGACCACTAGGTGGACGACCGGCACCCGCGCCCAGACGTTCGGACCCCGGAGGACCCTGGCGTCACGGATGGTGAGCATGGCGGTTCCTCTTCCGT
>CADCWJ010000116.1 GCA_902806365.1 uncultured Thermomicrobiales bacterium | reverse complement strand
TGCTCCTCGTGACCGCCTACCCGATCGCGCAGGCGACGTACGAGTCACTGTTCGACTACCGCCTCACCGACCCGGACAACCGGTCGTTCACCGGACTGACGAACTACTGGGTGATCCTCACCGACTCGCTGTGGTGGCAGGCCATCGGCGTCACGGCCTTCATCACCTTCGTCACCGTGGCGGTGGAGCTCGTGCTGGGCTTCGGCCTGGCCCTGGTGATGGTTAAGGCGCTGCGCGCGCTCCGGCCGATCCTGCGCGCGGCGATCCTCATCCCGTACGCGGTGATCACCGTCGTGTCGGCCTTCGCCTGGCAGTTCGCCTTCGACGTCAACTCGGGCTTCGTGAACTCCTGGTTCGTGTGGCTGCCGGGGGTCTCGGCGGAGACCGACTGGTTCGGCGACCGGTGGACGTCGATCCTGGTGATCTGCCTCGCGGAGATCTGGAAGACCACGCCGTTCATCTCGCTGCTGCTGCTCGCGGGCCTCGCCCAGGTGCCCGAGGTGCTCCAGGAGGCGGCCAAGGTCGACGGAGCGACGCGGTGGCAGCGCATGTGGCGGGTGACGATCCCGAACATGAAGGCCGCGATCATGGTCGCCCTGCTGTTCCGCACGCTGGACGCGTTCCGCGTCTTCGACACGATCTTCATCATGACCAACGGCGCCAACGGCACCGAATCGGTGTCGTTCCTTGCCTATCGCCAGACGATCGCGCGCCTGGAGATCGGCCTCGGGTCGGCGCTGTCGGTGCTGCTGTTCCTGTGCGTGGTGCTCATCGCCGCCTTCTTCATCAAGGTATTCAGGGTCGACCTGTCCCAGGCTCGGGGGGAGTAACCCATGTCCACACGGAGAAAGGTCTTCTGGGGGATCGCGGCGGCGGTCATCCTCTTCTACTGCCTCTTCCCGATCGCCTGGATCGTCTCGGTGTCGTTCAAGGCGCCCAGCGACCTGGCCAACAAGAGCTTCCTGCCCAGCGGCGGCGCGGCCACGTTCGAGAACTACCGGCTGATCCTCACCGGTGGCGCCAGCGACCTGTTCCTGCCGGCGCTGCGGAACTCGTTCGGCATCTGCCTGATCGCGACGGCGATCTCCTGCGTGCTGGCCATGTTCGCCGCCTACGCGATCGCCCGGCTGGACTTCCCGGGCAAGAAGCTGATCCTGTCCACCGCGCTCGTGGTGGCGATCTTCCCGATCATCTCGATCGTCACGCCGCTGTTCAACCTGTGGCGCAACATCGGCCTGTACGACACCTGGCCCGGGCTGATCATCCCGTA
>CADCWJ010000115.1 GCA_902806365.1 uncultured Thermomicrobiales bacterium | reverse complement strand
GCCGGCAGGATCCTGATGATCATCTTCAACCGCCGGGGTCGGCACGATGTCCGGCTCGTGAAGCGGGAAGTGGAACGCGGCCGCCTGGGAAAGATCTACCACGCCAAGGCGTTCTGGATGCGGCGGTCGGGCATCCCGGGGCTCGGAAGTTGGTTCACCAACAAGGAGTTGGCCGGGGGCGGCCCCCTCATCGATCTCGGTGTCCACGCGCTCGACATGAGCCTCTGGATCCTCGGCAACCCGTCGCCCGTCGCCGTCAGCGCGGCGACCTACGCCGCGCTGGGGCCTAAGGGCAAAGGGCAATGGCAAGGTAACCGATTCGCGGTCACCCCTGACGTCGCTTACGAGGTCGAGGACTTCGCGACCGCGATGGTCCGGTTCGAAGACGGGATGACCCTCCAGCTCGATGCTTCCTGGGCCGGGTATACCCGTCACACCGACGAGTTCGGCGTAACCCTCATGGGGGATAACGGTGGCGCCGAGATTCATGTCAAGGACTACGCCGACAGCGGTACGCTTCGCTTCTTCGGTGAGATCGAAGGGACCCCGACCGTGACTGAGCCTCGGCTCTTGGCGACCCACGGTCACGGCGAAATGGCCAAGTCGTTCGTCGCCTCGATCCTCGACGACGCACCGGTGTCGCCCTCGGCCGAAGAGGGTTTGGAACGGGTCCGGCTGATCGAAGCCATCTACAGATCGGCCCAGGAAGGGCGCGAGATCGAGATCGCCCCCTTGGCGGCGGTTACTGCTTGAATCCAAGCCTGGCGGTCGCCAATCATCACGGAGCGCCCAACGTGAACGACACCGTCCGCGTCACGATTTGGAACGAGTACCGACATGAACGCGAGGACGAGCGGTATGCGGCGGTCTATCCCATGGGCATCCACGGGGCCATTGCCGAGGGCCTCGCCGCGTTCCCTGAACTTGCGACGACCGCCGCGACACTGGATGAGCCAGAGCATGGACTGACCGAGGAGCGCCTCGCCGCGACCGATGTGCTCATTTGGTGGGGCCACAAAGCGCACGCCGAGGTCGCCGACGTGGTCGTGGCCCGGGTCCACCGCCGGGTCCTCGACGGCATGGGGCTGATCGTGCTCCACTCGGGCCACTTCTCCAAGATCTTCAAGCGCCTGATGGGCACGAGTTGCGACCTCAAGTGGCGGGTCGGCGCCGACGGGGAGAGACTTTGGGTTGTCGCTCCGGGCCATCCGATCGTGGAGGGTATCGGGGAATTCATCCAGCTCGAAGCGGAAGAAATGTACGGAGAGCACTTCGACGTGCCGCCACCGGAGCAGCTGGTCTTCGTCAGTTGGTTCGAT
>CADCWJ010000114.1 GCA_902806365.1 uncultured Thermomicrobiales bacterium | reverse complement strand
GCTCATCGTCCCACGAGCATACAACGGGCGTCTGCACTGGCGGGTGAGATCAGCCAAGCAGGTGCCGGGCAATCCAGATCGTGCCGATCCCGGCGATCATCGTCAGCAGCAGGTTGCCGGTGCGGCGCATCACGATCGCAGTGACGGCGATCGCAATCGCGCCGGGCGGCCCCTCCTCGATCGCCGCCGGAACGACGAGCGCGATGAAGACCGAGCCCGGCAGATACCCGAGCCCGGCTTCGAGCCGGGGCGAGAGCGCGAAGCGCCCCAGTAGCCAGTATCCCCCGGCACGGGTCAGATAAGTCACGGCTGCCATCAGCACGATCGCGAGCAATGCGGTCGGGTGGATCGTCATGGGAGGCCGTCGTGCTCCAACGAGGTGCTTCCAGCGGGCGCCCCACGCCAGAAGCCCGCGCCGAACCCCGCCAGCCCACCCATGATCACGTACCAGGTTCCGGGCAGGAAGCGCCAGCCGATCAGTGCGGCGAGCGCCGCGGCAGCCCAGGGAAGAAGATCGAACCGCCCGCGGTAGCCGCCGAAGAGCATTGCCGCGAACACGATCGTGAACGCGAAATCGAGCCCGAGCGTGGCCGGATCGCCCAGCTCGCCGCCGAGCAGGTGCCCGGCGATCACCGCCGGCAGCCAGGCAACCATCACCGCCAGGTTGCAGCCGAGGAAGAAGCCGATGTCGCGCTCACCACGGGCGCGGGCGTTCATCGCGATCGCCCAGCCCTCATCCGCCATGAGGTGCAACATCGGGTAGGCCCGGCGCGCCGGAAGCTCGCGCAGCCAGGGCCGCACGGCCGCGCCGAGCAGCAGCAGGCGGAGATTGATCAGGATCGTGGTCAGCACGATGCCGGCGACCGGCAGGGGATATTCCCAGGTGTCGAGCACGACCGTCTGCGCAGCGCCAGCATAGACGAGGACATTCATCAGGACGTTCTCGGGAAAGGTCAGCCCCGTCTGCCGCGCCAGCATCCCGAACACGACGCCGTAGGTCGCGACGCTGACGCCCATCGGGACCGTCGCCCGCAGCCCGCGCCGCACGCCGTCGATCGAGAGCAACGGCCGTCGTGTGGATGTTGCCGCCGCCATCGCGCCCTTTCCGGTTCGGTCCCGCACGTTCACCGCCGGCATTCTGCCACAGGCCGCGCGTCGGAATTGGTCGAGCACCCGGGGATCCGCCAGTGGCCGGGGGATTCTCCCGGTGTTCACGAATCGCGCATTG
The DNA here is from genome assembly GCA_902806365.1 of uncultured Thermomicrobiales bacterium. Lineage (GTDB taxonomy): Bacteria > Chloroflexota > Chloroflexia > Thermomicrobiales > UBA6265 > CADCWJ01. The sequence goes on along the minus strand of CADCWJ010000114.1, from coordinate 613 downwards.
TCGGTACACTCCACACGTCAGAGCCACGCCGTCTTGCCCAACCGCTCCGTGACGACACAACGACAGGATGAGCCATGACCACGACCTCCAGCCCACGGCCCGAGTCGGCGATCAGCGAGCGGCTCAAGCAGCACATCCGCGACGTGCCCGATTTCCCCCAGCCCGGAATCATGTTCCGCGACATCACGACGCTGCTTGCCGATGGCGCACTCTTCCAGCAGACGATCGACGCGATGGCGGCGCCCTTCTCCGACATCGACAAGGTGGTCATTATCGAGAGCCGGGGGTTCATCCTCGGCACCCCGATCGCGTACGCGCTCGGAGCGGGCGTCGTGCCGGTCCGCAAGCTGGGCCGCCTGCCCTGGCAGACGCTCGCCGAGGAGTACGCGCTGGAGTACGGCACCAACACGCTGGAGGTGCACCAGGACGCGATCACCGGGGGCGAGCGGATCCTGATTGTGGATGACCTGCTGGCGACCGGCGGCACCGTCGAGGCAACCTGCAAACTGGTTCACCGCCTGGGCGGGGAGATCGCCGGGATCAGCGTCCTTGCGGAACTGACATTTCTCAACGGCCGGAGCAAGACGACCGGGATCGACGTCCACAGCCTCGT
>CADCWJ010000113.1 GCA_902806365.1 uncultured Thermomicrobiales bacterium | reverse complement strand
TGGCGCCACTCCCAGCCCGTTGAGCTGGCCGACCGGTTGCAGGTTCCACAACCGCTGCCCCTACGTCATGGAGATTTGCCAGACCACGCCGCCGCTCCTGGCAAGCGTCCAGGGGGGCGAACGCAAGGTGCTCGGCACGACCATCGAAGTTCGCGATGGCAGGCGGGTCGCCTGTCATCTCTATCCGGAATCGACGCCAGGGGAGTCACTATGACGGCTCAGTCTACGGCCCAGGTGCCACTGCTCGAGCTGCGAAACGTGACGACCGTGTTTGGCCAGGGATCGGGCCGAACCGTCGCCAATGACAATGTGACGATCCAGATCGAGGAGTCGCCGCCACGGTTGCTCAGCATCGTCGGCGAGAGCGGCTCGGGCAAGACGACCGCCGCTCGATCGCTACTCGGGCTTCAACCGCCGACCAGCGGACAGGCGCTCTGGCGGGGCAGGGACATCTACAAGCTTCACCGCCAGGAAAAACATCAGTTCCGGCGCGAAGTCCAGGCAGTGTTCCAGGACCCGTACGGCATTTACAACCCGTTCTACAAGATCAACCGCGTGTTCGACATGACGATCAAGAAATTCGACCTCGCCAAAGGCAGGATCGAGCGAATTGAGTTGATCGACGAAGCGCTCAAGGCCGTCAACCTGAGGCCGCCAGACGTGCTCGGGCGCTATCCCCATCAGCTCAGCGGGGGAGAACGGCAACGTGTGATGCTCGCGCGCGCGTATCTGCTGAAGCCGAAGGTGATCGTGGCCGACGAGGCAATCTCGATGCTCGATGTCGCGGTCCGGGCCGTAATCATGAACATCCTGCTCGACTTCAAGGAGCGCCTCGGGATCTCGACGGTGTTCATCACGCACGATCTGTCCGCCGCGTACTATCTGGGCGGCGAGATCATGGTGATGCAGCGTGGGAAAACGGTGGAAACCGGGACATCGGTCGGAGTGATGGAGAACCCGCGGCATCCCTATACGCGGCTGCTGCTCGAGTCGATCCCGTCGCCCGATCCTGACAAGCGGTGGGAGGATCGTTCCGCGCCGGTCGAGGAGTTGGAGCAGGCGATCGTTGAGGCCGGCGGGGTGGAGGCAATCCCGCGCTAGCCGTTGTCCAGGCGGTGGCGGCGTATCCGCAGAGCCCCTGATGCAATCTGCAGGGCCGCGTTCATGGACGCCTTTGCGTTTTCTTGACCGGCGCACGCGGCGGGGTCTGCCACCCGTCAACTCCGTGGTGCCGGGCACACGACATCATGTAGGCCGACACCGAGCGTTCGTCTCCAGAGCTAGACGAGAGGCGGACCGCCGGACACGAAGCCGTCCGACGCCTGCTCCAATTCATCTGCCCCCCAATCGCTCGCTGGAGGCGGCGCGTGCGACCGACGCGGGCGGTTGCCGGGCACGGGCGGGCCGATACTCAACCACGTGTGAGGACACTGGGGCGGGTCGCGTCGGTTGGTGATGCCGCTTACCGTTGCCGCTGACGCCATGTCCCGAACCGATCCGGCCGGCGAGATGAACCTGAAACGGGCGAGCGGCCGGGCTCGAATCGTTCCAGATGAGAAGAATCCCCTCCATGACCTTGCTCATTCAGGCCGCCCACATCTCGTTCGCGCACGGCGGGAACCAGATCTTCGAGGACGTCTCTTTCGAATTGAGGGCAGGGGACCGGATTGCCCTGATCGGCGAGAACGGTGGGGGCAAGAGCACGCTCTTTCAGTTGCTCGCCCGTCGCCTCGTCCCCGATCGCGGTACCGTCACGCACCGGCGGAACCTGACGATCGGGTTCCTCGAACAGGATCCCGCACTCGATCCGAGCGCGACCCCGTACGACGTTGCTTCGGCGTCAACCGCCGATCCTGATGTGCTGGAGCGCTCACTCTCCGCGCTTGAAGCACGGCTGGCGGAGCCGATTGGGGACGACGAGATGGCGGTCGTCCTCGATCAGTACAACGAGATTCTGGCCCGGCTGGACAGCGGAGAGGTACGCGCACCCGGTCTGGAGACCGAGAAGATTCTCGATGGGCTTCGCCTTCCCCGGCGGCTCTGGCGCCTCCCCGTTGCGCGCCTGAGCGGAGGAGAGCGCAAGCTGGTGGCGATCGCCGGTTTTCTCTCGGTGGCGCCGGACGTCCTTCTGCTGGACGAGCCGGACAACCACCTCGACATCGCGGCCAGGCGCTGGCTGGAGACGTACCTGGCCACCTACCCGGGAGTGGTCGGGCTGATCACTCATGACCGTTACATGATCGACCGCGTGGCGAACCAGATCTTCGAGCTTGAGGATGGCCGGATCCACGTGTACCCAGGTGCCTATACCGCCTATACGGTCCTGAAGCGGGAGCGATTGGAGCGTGAGGCCTTGCTCCGCGGTCTGCAGGAACGCGAGTTCCGGAAGCTGAAGGCCAGCGCCGAGCAGCTCACGCAATGGGCTCGACAGAATCCAAAGTTCGCGAGCCGTGCCGAGAACCAGCGCCGGAAAGTTGCCGACGAGCGCGCCGCCCTGGAGCGCACCCCCGTGCCGAAGCTCGATCGCCGCCAGATTGCGGTCGATTTCGAGGCAGAGCGCGGGGGAACGATGGTGCTCGAGGTCGACGGGGTGGAGCATTCCTTCGGCGACCACATCGTGTTTCGTCGGTTCGATCTCGTGATCCGGCATGGCGAGCGGGTCGGCCTGGTTGGGCCGAATGGTGCCGGGAAGACGACCCTGGTTCAAATCGTGAGAGGTGTGCTGCCTCCGCGAGCCGGATCGGTGCGGACCGGCGCTTCCATCCATCTCGGCTATTTCTCGCAACAACATGAGACCCTGGAGGACAACGCGACCCCGCTCGAACTGGTACGACAGACGCGGGCGCTCACCGAGCAACAGGCACTCTC
>CADCWJ010000112.1 GCA_902806365.1 uncultured Thermomicrobiales bacterium | reverse complement strand
TGCATCAGATAAAGGGACAGACACCGTCCTGATAGCGTACGTGTCCTGAGGGCTGAACGTAGGGGAGGCCCCTGTAAGCGGCATCGGTGGCCTCCCGCGGTAGCGCCCGCAAATGCCACGGCATCGGTGACGTTCCATGTATGGGACAACGAGCGTATCGGCCGTAAGGAATCGCCATTCCCCGAATCGCCCACGAACTGTCTTCCACGCAAACGGGACCGCCACTCGCGAGGCGCGGTAGCGTTGCGGTGACCAACGTGGAGCTTCGTTTCACAGGGCCGTCACGTGGTCGGCCCCTACACACGTCCCCACGGAAGTCTTTCTCGCCATGAATTGTCTGGGTCAATGGCCGCCGTTGTGGTCGTCCGGGAGGGGGTCGGTGATCGGCGGTTGGCCGCGGGCGACCAGCATCTGATTCATGGTGCCGATTTCGGCGCCCTGGGCATTGACGATCCGCTCGGCCATCAGCGTCACTTCGGATTGGTCGGACCGCTGCAGCAGCGCCTCGGCCATCTCCACGCCACCCTGGTGGTGGCGAATCATCAGCTGGAGAAAGAGCACCTCCGCCTCAGCGACCGGCAGCGAATCGAGCCGCGCGACCTGCTCTGGAGTCGCCATCCCAGGCATCGGGCCATCGACCGGGTGCCCCATCCAGGCCATCGGCTTGTCCGCGCCGGTGAGCCTGAGATCCCAGATATTGAGATAGCCCTGCATCGCGCCCATGTCGGTCGACTGGGTCAGGGCGATGTCTGTCGCCAGGAGGCGAAGATTCTCCTCCGGCGTGCGATCGCGGATCGCCATCGCCATGTCGACTGCCTGGGAGTGGTGGGTCAGCATGTCGCGGAGGAATCCGGCCTCGGCCGAATCGTCGCCTGGATCATGGGGCAGGGCCTGCCAGGCGACGAGCCCGGTGCCGACGGCGATCGCGGCGGCGAGCAGCAGGCCGATCAGCGTCGCCGGCAACGGAACAAAGAAGCCCGGCCGGCCGGGAAGTGACGGGGCGGCGCGCGCTTGCTCACGCGCGCGGCTAACCTTCCACGCCGCCGTGGCCCGCTTCGTGGCCATGCTCAGCGGACCGGTGTGGAGGCGGGAGCCGGTGTCGCTCTGGGAGCCACGGCGGGCGATGACACAGGAGAAGCGGCCGGCGGCGATGCAGGCGGACTCGCGGGAGCTTCCGCCGGTGTTGCGGCGGGTGAGGCGACTGCGGTTGCCGGCCCTTGCGCCTGGGCGGTGGCCGTCGCCTGGCTCACTGGAATGCCACCGATCGGCGGGCTGTTCGGATCGGCCCGGACATACGCTTGCTGCTGCGGCGCGGTGTCGGTGGTGGCGCTGATTCCACGCCAGCAGACGCCCTGTGGCTCGGGCGAGTTGTCCGGATTCTTGCGGTACTCGCGGATGAACGAGTCGAGCCGACCGTCGGTTGCGCCATCGAGCTTTATCTGCTTGCCCCAGACCGAGGCGACCACTGGCGCGTCCATCCCGGGATACGGGCTGACGAGCACGAACTGCTGGTCGGTCTTCCCTTCCAGGATGTTGATCTGGTTCTGGGCCAGGGTCGGATCGTACGTGATCCAGACCGCGCCGTGCTCCAGCGAGTGAACGCCGTTCTCGTTGTTGATGAACTTCGGATAGAAGCCGCAGTTCTGCCAGGCGCTCTTGTGGACGCCCCCGACGGGCGGAATCTGTTCGTAAAGAATCGATTCCGTATCAATGTGCTGACCGACGAAATCGTCGGCCCCGAAAAAGGTGTCAACGTCGCGGGTGACCTGCCACTCCTCGTACTGGCGGAAACCGGCGAAGGCGAGCCCTCCAAGAACGGCAAGGCCGATCAGGCCGATCGCGATCCGGGTGATGAGCCATTGGCGGCGCTGCTTCTCGTAGAGTACCCGCCGTTCGTTCTTCCGCTGCTGGATCACCTCTGGACGCCGCGAAGCCCGCCGTACCGGGGTGGCGCTGGAGGAACTCCCCGATGCCGGCGTGGACGGCCGCCGCGCCCTCCGCTGTGCGGGGGTCTGTGCCACTTCGGGCGCCTGTGGCGCGGCCTGTGGCGCGCCCGAACGCGCCGCCCGGGCCGTGGAGGACGCCGCTGCGACCCTTCTGGATTTCTTTGCCATCGTCTTTGTCAATCTCCGGATGGTAACGTCGCAACGCTGGACTGCCAGTCAACGGATGCTGCACTGCGCCGGAAGCATAGCGGGATCGGTGGCGCTATGCCTGTGTGCGGCTGTCCCGGAACGGGCGAGGTTCAGCGGATGCGGTCCCGCAGATACGCCGTCGTGTCGCCGATCGCGACCCGCTGCTGGGCCATGGTGTCCCGATCACGGATGGTGACCGCACCGTCTTCGAGCGTATCGAAATCGACCGTGAGGCAGAAGGGCGTGCCGATCTCGTCCTGCCGCCTGTACCGCTTGCCGATGTTGGACGTCTCGTCATAGTCGACGAGCGTGTCCAGCTCGTCCTGGAGCGTCGCGAACAGCTCCCTGGCGACCGTCGTCAGCTCCGGCTTTTTGGCGAGCGGCAGGACCGCCGCCTTGTACGGCGCGAGCCGTGGCGCCAGCCGGAGCACGACCCGCGTGTCCGCCTTGCCGTTGACGTCGACGGTCTCTTCCTCGTCGTAGGCGTCGAGCATCACGGTCAGGAAGGTCCGCTCGACCCCGAAGGTCGGCTCGATCACGTGCGGCAGGTATCGTGTGTTCGCCGCCTGATCGAAGTACGTCAGGTCGACGCCACTGGTTTCCTGATGCCGGGCGAGATCGAAATCGGTGCGGTTGGCAAGGCCGTAGAGTTCCTTCCAGCCCATCGTACCGGGAAAGTCATATTCGAAATCGAGCGTCCGGCTGGAGTAGTGCGACAACTCCTCTCGGTCATGCTCCCGGACCCGGACGTGGCTCTCGTCCAGCCCGATCAGCCGCACCCAGGTCCACATTGCCGCCAGCCAGTCCTCGAACGCCGCGGCCGACTCCTCCGGTTTTGTGAAAAACTCGATCTCCATCTGCTCCAGTTCGAGCACCCGGAAGATGAAGTTGCCCGGGGTGATCTCGTTGCGGAACGCCTTGCCGATCTGGCCGACGCCGAACGGTACCTTGACGCGGGAAGTCGCCAGCAGGTTCTTGTACTGCACGAAGATGCCCTGCGCCGTCTCGGGCCGGAGATACACCTTCTGGCCCGTCTCCGAGACCGGACCGATCGTGGTGTCGAACATCATGTTGAACTGGCGGGCATCGGTCAGCGTGCGGTTCCCGCAATGTGGGCAGGCGAGATTGGCCTCCTGGAGAATGGCAGTCATCTCCTGTGGCGACTTCGTCGCCGCATCGCCGATTCCGAGCTTGTCTTCGAGCAGATGGTCGGCCCGGAAACGGGACTTGCAGGTCCTGCAATCGACCAGCGGATCGTTGAAGTTGACGACGTGTCCGGAAGCTTCCCAGACCTTCGGGTGCATCAGGATGCCCGCATCGAGCCCGATCATGTCTGACCGGCGATGGACAAAGGTCGTCCACCAGAGCCGCTTGATGTTGTTCTTGAGCTCGACCCCGAGCGGGCCGTAATCCCAGGTATTGGCAAGGCCGCCGTAAATGTCGGAGCCGGGAAAGACGAAGCCGCGGCGCTTGGCCAAGGCCACGATCTTGTCCATCGTCGCGGCGGGCGTCGCCTGTACGCTGTCGAGAGCCATGCAGTGTCCGTTCCGGTTGGCAAATGATGCGAGCGATGAGATCAGACCTGCGCTTCACGCGCCGATCCGCTCAGGCGGACGATCTCCGGTGACGAAGAATCGCCCGGCATGTTTCCATCCCGCTCGACGGCTTCCTGCTCGATGATCCCGAAGGCGCCGTCGCTCGTGGCCAGGTTGCGGTAGACCTGGGTCGTGGAGATATTGACATGGCCCAGCTTGCGCTGAAGGTCCCCCAGCTCCTCACCGCGCGTCAACGCATGGATGGCGTACGAATGGCGGAGGGTATGCGGGGTGATCGCGTCGATCCCCGCCCGCTGGGCGTACGCCTTGAGGATCAGCCAGAACCCCTGACGGGTCAGCCGACCGCCCCGGTGGTTGACGAACAGCGACGGGGTATGCGTCCGGAGGAGCACCGGACGGGCACGGTCGAGATAGGCGCGCACTGCGGCTACCGCCTTCTCGCTGAGAGGAACGACACGGCCCCGGCCGGCCTTGCCCTGGCACTTGATGTCGCCCCGGTCGAGCGCGACGTCGTCGATGTCGAGCGCCACGAGCTCGCTGACGCGCATCCCGGTAGCGTAGAGCACTTCGAGCATCGCCTGGTCCCGGATCCGTTCCGGGCGGTCGGGGAGGTCGTTCAACGGCTGTTCAAGGAGGCGCTGGACCTGTTCTTCGGTAATTCCCCTGGGGGTGTATTTGCTCACCTTGGGCGAGGCGAGCTTCATCCCGACCCCGTCCTTCATGATGCCCTCGCGACGCAGGAACGCGCAGAACGACTTGAGCGCCGCGGTCTTGCGGGCCACGGTCGACGCAGCGTAGTCGCGGCCGCGCAGGGTGAGCATGTAGGCCGAGAGCTGCTCGTCGCCGAGTGCCTCCCAATCCGTCACCGCCGCCAGACGATCCTCGACCGGGGGGTCCGCAAGAAACGGGATGAACTGCAGCAGGTCATTCCGGTACGCCGCGATCGTGTTCTCCGAGAATCCTCGCTCCGCCTGCAGCGACGCGAGAAACTGCTCGACCTTCTCCTCCATCCGGGACTGTTCCTTTCAATCAGGCAAGTGGGTGGTGTGGGCGGGTGCCAGTGCGTACCGGGACGCCCTTATGCCGCACAGCACTCGAGGACCGAGTCAAGCGGCGCCCAGGACGCGCCGAACGCATCGGCGACGCCCTCCTGTGTGATCCGCCCCTCCAGCACGTTGACCCCCTTGCCAAGGTCAGGATCGCGCCGCACGGCACTGACCAGGCCATGATCGGCGAGCGCCAGTCCGTACGGGAGGGTGACGTTCGAAAGACCGAGTGTACTCGTTCTGGGCACCGCGCCCGGCATGTTCGTCACGCAATAGTGGATGACGCCGTCCACGTCGAACACCGGATCGCTATGCGATGTCGGATGCGACGTCTCGAAGCACCCTCCCTGGTCGATCGCGACATCGACCATGACGGCGCCCGCTTTCATTGTGGTCACCATCGCGGCGGTCACCAGCTTCGGCGCCCGCGCTCCGGTGACCAGCACCGCACCGATCACGAGGTCGGCTCGCTGGACCACTTCCGCGATATTGAGACCATTTGAGGCCAGGAGGTGGATCCTGCCATGAAGCACGGCATCGAGGTGCCGCAGCCGCTCGATACTCCGATCGAGGATCGTGACGTTCGCGCCCATCCCCAGCGCGATCTGAGCCGCATTGGTTCCGACGACCCCGCCACCGACGATCACGACTTCGGCGCCGGGAACGCCCGGAACGCCACCCAGGAGCATCCCGCGGCCGCCGTAGGTCCGTTCCAGGAAATGCGCTCCGACCTGGACCGACATCCGGCCCGCGACCTCGCTCATCGGGGTCAGGAGTGGCAGGTGGCCATCAGCATGCTGGACGGTCTCGTAAGCGACCGCCCGCACCCGCCGCTCGACGAGCACCCGGGTGAGCGGTTCGTCGGCCGCGAGATGAAGATAGGCGAACAGCACCTGGCCGGGCCGGAGGAGGTCGTACTCCGAAGTCACCGGCTCCTTGACCTTGACGACCATGCCGGCCGCCGCGAACACATCTTCGTGGCGCTGGACGAGGCGCGCCCCGGCCGCAACGTACTCGTCGTCCCGGAATCCGCTCGCCAGCCCGGCTTTCGCTTCCACGACCACCGTGTGCCCGTGAGCGACGTACTCGCGAACGCCGGCAGGGGTCGTCGATACCCGATGTTCCAGATCCTTCACCTCACGTGGAACGCCGACGATCATCAAGACCTCCCCGTCTCTGTCGGCCAGCATTCTATCACGAAGTGCAGCATCGGTTATGTTGCATTGGCGGACCATAGTAGTATTGAAGTCGGTTCGGTCCACGAGCCGGATTACGTTGCGCCTCCTGTTCCCGCCATCCAGACCCGCATCCCGCCCTTGCCCTCATTACTGGAGACTCCATTCCGTGTCCCTTCCATCCAGCGGGCTCAGCTACGGGCTCCTGATCATCCCGATTCTCGCGTTCCTCATCATCATCCATGAACTCGGACACTTCTGGTCCGCCCGCAGCGTCGGCGTAACCGTTGAGGAGTTCGGGATCGGGATCCCGCCCCGCGCCAAGGGCTGGCGGCGGAAGGGCGTGCTGTGGTCCCTCAACTGGATTCCGTTCGGCGGTTTCGTCCGGGTCAAGGGGGAAGACGGCGCCGACATGAGCCCCGGCTCGATGAACACCAAGGGTCCCCTCCAGCGTGCCTTCTTTCTCGCCGCCGGCTCGATGATGAACTTCCTCGCCGCGATCGTGCTCTCGATTCTGGTCGTCGCCTTCCAGGGCACGCCCGACCTCACCAGCAACACCTACGTGGCGGATGTCGCCGCCGGGTCGCCCGCCGAGACGGCGGGGTGGACCCCTGGCGACGCGATCGTCACTGTCGATGGGCTGACCATTGATGGGCGAAGCGACCTCCAGGCGGCAATCTCGGACAAGGCTGGATCCGCGGTCGCGGTGACGATCCGGCGCGGCGAACAATTCATCGAGACGACCGTGACGCCGCGCCAGAACCCGCCGGAAAACCAGGGGGCGACCGGGATTTCCATTCTCGACGGTGAGCGATCCAGCCTCCGGATCACCGAGGTTGCGGCCAATTCGCTCGCCGCAGGAGCCGGTTGGCGCCCGGGCGACGAAATCGTCGCGATCGACGGGACACGCATGGAAGCCGGTGCCCTGGCGGCGATCATCCTGTCCAACAACATCGGCGAGACGATCCCCGTCACGCTCGAGCGCGATGGACAACCCGTCGAGACATCGCTGACGGTTCCACCGCGGGATGTCTTGCTGACCGACGTCGCCAACGACTCCGCCGCCAGCGACGCGCTGCTGTACGCCGGAGATCAGGTCGTCTCAATCGCCGGCTTCCCGGTGGTCGACGCACGCGGTTTTCTCGACGCCCTTGACGCCGCCGCCGGAACGACCGTGCCGATCGAGGTACTCCGCGATGGGCGGACGATCGACGCCACGCTGGTGGTTCCGCCACTTGAAGTGGATCAGACCGCGCTCGAAGCGATCGGGGCGAACGCCCGGGAAGAATCCCCCTTCGATGCGATCGGGGCGAACGGTGTCTACGCTCGTGTCTACAACGATGTGTCGCTCGGGCGAATCCTGCCGGAGGGGTGGAACCAGTTCTGGACGATCATCTCCGGGACGTTTGCCGGTATCAGGGATATGGCAACCGATGGGGTCGATCCGAACGCATTCGTCGGTCCCGTCGGTATGGGCCAGATGACCTCCGAAATCCTCAGCCAATCGGTTGCCCCGGCCTGGTTCAACCTGGCGTTCATCACGATCATCATTTCGGTGGCGCTCGGCGTGTTCAACCTGCTCCCGCTGCCGGCCCTCGACGGGGGCCGGTTGTTATTCGTGTTGATCGAAGTGCTTCGGGGCGGGCGCCGGGTCTCTCCCGAGAAAGAAGGGTTGTTCCATCTCGCGGGGATGGCGCTGCTCCTGCTCCTGATGTTCTACGTGGCGTTCGGAGATGTCTCCAGGCTGATCGACGGTCGATCGATCTTTCCGTAACCGGCGTCGCCCAAAGCTTGCCATCCGGGCTGCC
>CADCWJ010000111.1 GCA_902806365.1 uncultured Thermomicrobiales bacterium | reverse complement strand
TACGTGCCATTCTCGGGTGGCGGCGAGGCGCTCGCATCCGTGCTCGGTGGACAGACATCGGCGGGCGTTTCAGGGCTCGGTGAGTGGTCCGCCAACATCGAATCCGGTGAGCTCCGTGCGCTCGCGATCTCCGGCCGGGCCGATGCGGGCACCAGTGCAACACCCGGCGCCACAGCTGCGTCTCCCGCTGCGTCGCCCGCACCCGCCGGTATCGGCAGCACGATCCCGACCCTTCAGGACCAGGGCATCAACCTTGAGCTCGCCAACTGGCGAGGGATCGTCGCTCCGCCCGAGATCTCGCCGGAAGCCCGAGCCTGCATGGTTTCCACGATCGAGACGCTCGTCAGCTCACAGGCATGGATCGATACCCGCAACCAGTTCGGATGGGCGGATTTCTACCTGGGTGGTGATGAGTACGGCACTTACCTGCAAGAGCAGATCGAAACCATCAACACGACACTGACCGAGCTTGGCCTGATCTAGGGTCACGTTCGCAGCGAGCCGAAGTGAGGGCCGCGTTACAAGCGGCTCTCACTTCGGCTCGTCACTCGAAAAAGGCTGTCATGACATCGGACCCCGACGCCAGGACCCAAACCAGCGGTGCCGCCGGTGCACCGCCGGAGCAGCCACCGATGACGTCGGCTGACAAGTCGTCCTCAGCCACTCGCTGGAGCCGGATCGCCGAGCTCCTTTTGGCGCTCGGGGTCGTGGCTCTCGGCATCATCGTGCTCGTCCAGACCCAGGATATCCGAGTGACGCGCGCGGCGGCCCGGATCGGACCGCGCGTGATCCCGACGATCGTCGGCGGCGGCCTGGTCCTGATCGGTGTCTGGTACGCGATCTCGGCCCTTTGGGCACCGGCGACCCAGAGCGAGGCGGAGTCGGAGGACGTCGACCCGACCCTGCCAGCAGATTGGGCGACGATCGGCGGCATCGGCGTCGCGCTCGTGGTCTATATGCTAACGATCGAGCGACTGGGGTTCATCATCGCCAGCGCGCTTCTGTTCGTTATCACTGCATTCTCGATGGGCAGCCGGTCATACCTGCGCGATGTGGCGGTGGCGATCCTGATCGCTGTCGGTGTCTACGTCGCGTTTAGTTCCGGGCTCGGCGTCCGCTTGCCCGAGGGTGTCCTGGACGGGCGCTTCTAGTGGAGCGTCAACGGCATCTGATAGCCAGAATGTCCTGCCCAATGCAGGATCCCCGGCGCTGCGCTCCCCCCGGATGACGG
>CADCWJ010000110.1 GCA_902806365.1 uncultured Thermomicrobiales bacterium | reverse complement strand
CCGGCAGTGACGAACGTCGTGCCGTTCAATGGCCACGGGGTTGACGAGTTGCTTGCGCTGGCCGCGGCCGCCGAGCGTTCGTCCGAGCATCCGCTGGCAAGGGCAGTCATCGCACGCGCGCTCCACGACAACGTGCCCATCCCCGATGCCGAAGCGTTCGAAGCGCTTCCGGGGATTGGGGTACAGGCAATCGTGCACGGCGACCGGATCGTCGTGGGCGGTGAGCGGCTGCTGCGGGGGGCGGAGGCGTCGGACGGCGACCTTGCCGCGGTCGCCGCTGTGGCAGCTCAGGTCGCGTGCGAGGGCGCATCCGCCCTCGCGGTCGCGCGTGTCGCGCAATCAGGTACTGTCGAGGTTCTGGGAGTGATCGCCGTGCGGGATCGCCTCAGCGCGGGTGTTCCGGAGATCGTCTCTCGCCTGCGCTCCGCCGGCATCGCGCGGCTGGTCATGCTCACCGGCGATCGGCGCGACGTGGCCGCTCCAATCGGGCGGGCGATCGGCGTCAACGAGGTCCGCGCCGATCTCCTGCCCGCCGAAAAGGTCACCGCGATCCGCGAGCTCCGGTCGTCTGGGCCGGTCGCCATGATCGGCGACGGCGTCAACGACGCGCCGGCGCTCGCCAGCGCGGACGTGGGGGTCGGGATGGGGCTCGGCGGGACGGACATTGCGCTCGAAAGCGCCGACGTGGTGCTGATGCGGGACGACCTCGCCGGGCTTGAGACGATCGTGCGGCTGTCACGACGAACCGTCGCGGTGATCCGCCAGAATGTGGCGCTCTCGTTGGCAACGAAGCTGGCGGCGTTGCTGCTGGCCTCGTTCGGGTTCGTCAGTCTCTGGATTGCGATTCTGGTCGATGTCGGAACGTCCCTCGTCGTCACGCTGAACGGGCTCCGCCTGGCGCGGCTGGGGGAGCAGGAGCGGCGGGACTCCTCACCCGTGACCGAACCCGCATGCGAATGCGGCACCGAACACGAAGGCGCGCATTCGCATGCGTTGTAGCGAAATCGTCAGGGGTTGACCGGCGCGGCGATCGAGAGATCGCCGTTCTGTTCGGTGTACTGCCACATCATGTAATGCTGATTCGCGATCATCGTCACCTGGAGCACGTTCCCGGTCTCGACCCCGATCCACCATGCATACCACGCCTCCGATTGACCGACCCGGCCGGGGGAGTAGAAGGTGATGATCTGCGCTTCCTCGCCATTGATGGATTGGGTGGTGCCGAGCCGGAAGTTCTGGCTGCCCTCGTAGATCTCTCCCCATTGCGAGGGCAGATCGAACCGTCCCGGCGGCTGCTCGAGCCACTCGTCATTCTCGCCGGTCGAGAGCCAGCTCCGCTCGCCGACGGTAATCGAACGTCGCGTATCGTACGTGGGCGGCTGGGGCGGGTCACCGTTGGGGGACGGAGCGAACCCTCCGGAGTACCGCAGGTTCACCTCGTAGGCGTTTGGCTGATGCCCACCGCCGTCGACGACCCCGAACTCGGCGAGCACCAGGACATCGTCGCCGGAGCCGAGATACTCGATCCAGCGCACGCTCCGCCAGGACGTCATCGTTGCCAGAGCCTGCTGGAACAGCGCTTCGGCATCGTCCGACGAGGGCGGCTTCGGACCGTTGGCGAAGCCGTTGGTGTTCGGATCGGGCAGGAGCACGAAAAACGCGGCCGAAGCCTCGTCCTGTCTCGGACGGGACACGTGAGCCGTCACCTGCCACCACCCCTGGAGACTGAGGTCGAGCCCGGCGGTCGACCAGGTCGCGGCGTCGGCACCGCTGGATTCAAGGGCGATGCCGGGTTTGGACACGCCGTGGTCGAGGCTGAGAAGCTCGAGCGTGACGCTGGGCGCGGTCACGTCCCGGATCGCGGCACCGTCCCAATCCGTCAGCCGCACGGTCAGGGTGTTGTCGCCCTGGCGAGCCGGAGCGACAGTGAGGTGGGCCAGCATCGGCTCCTCGCCGGCGGCGGTTCGCGCCGGAGCGACAAGCGTCGCGTACTCCCGCTCGGGCTCCTCGGAGGGCGGCGGCGCTGAAAGGGCGATCGTCGAGCCACCGAGGATCACGAGCGCGACGAGGATCGCTTCCAGCCGGAGGGTCGTCCCGAAGCGAGCCGGGAACGTCCGCGCGGTCCCGGCGGCGGCGCTTGCAACCCGCCCGATCGCGGCCCGGTGCCAGACCGCGAGGATGAACGGAACGACGAGCACGAGCAGCTTCACGAGCAGGGCGACGCCGTACCGTGAGGTCCAGAGCGGCTCGAAGATGCTGACACCGAGCCCCTCGCGCCGGATTTCCGAAACGAAGGGGAAGACAAACCCGGTATTGACCGTGCCGGTGACGACCGCGACACCGAACAGGATCAGGGCCAGGGAGGAAAACCGCGCGATCGGCGACCGCTCGACGCCCGCCCGGGTCGTCGATCCGTCACCTGCCGTCAGGTACGCGCCGAGGGCGATCAGCCCCCCGATCCAGAGTGCACTCGACCACTGGTGGAGCACGTTGGAGACGATTGCGATCTCGCGCCATGACTCGCGACCCGCCGCATGACTGGTAAGTGCCAGCCCGAGCAACGACGCCATTGACAGCACCAGCCCGGCCACCGCGAGCAGTCGCGGCAGGTTGCCCCGCAGCGGGTAGACAATGGCGATGCCAAGCGCGGTCAGTGGAGCGATCATCGCCGGGCGCCACCACCAGCCACCGGGCAATCCCCGAATGCTTTCGGCGATGGAGAGGGCTTCGCCGCGGTCGTGGAAAAGCCCTTGCAGCAGCGGTTCGGCGAGCGTCGAAAGCAGCGCAACGGCCGCTCCTCCCAGGATCAGCCGTGATCGCCGTCGCCCCCAGCGACGTGTTTCGCCCGCATCGGGCACGATTGCAAGGCGGGACAGGAACGCACCGGCGACCGTTGACGCGCCCAGAAACGTCAGCCATCGGGTGAGGACCGCCCACGGAGCGGGGTTCTCGCCCTCGACCGTCGCCACACCGGGCGGAAGGCCGCCTCCGACCCGGAACGCATACGTTCCGCTCAACTGATGCCCGTCAACGCGGGATGTGGCGTTCCAGGTGACGGTGTAGGTGCCAGGATCGAGCGACGCGACGTTGACGATCAGTTGCCGCGCGTCGCCGTTCGCGCCAACCGGGAGCGGGCTGGTGCCGAACGCCCGGCCTTCGTCGTCGAGGATGCCGAGCGAGGCATCGGGGGCAATTTCCTCGGAGAAGAACAGACTGATTTGCGATGGTGAGGTGAGCACGAGCCCGTCGACTGGCGGCTCGGCGCGAACCAGCTCGGCGTGGGCACCGGCGTCGCTGGGCCAGAGGACGGGAACAACCAGGGCCAGAACGATCGCGACCAGAGGGGTCAAAAGCGCTCTGGAGGGGGCGAGCCAGCGGCGGCGGGGATCGACGGCGTACATGACTGAAAGATAGCAGGAACCTTCCGGTCGAAACGGCACGCCATCAGCGCAGAGCCGCCTGGCCGGCCCCCCTGAGCCCGTCACGGAGTCTCCCGCATTGCACCTTTCCATGGGCAGGCCTGAACCCACCGAGTGCGCGCGATGCCACAGCCGAAACGGGACGATCCATGCGACCACGTTGGACGAACACTGCCTGGGCGAGCACCGATGCGGCCCGGGAAGTTCGCCGCGAAGATTTCGCAGGATCCAGGCGGTGGCGTGCGGGCTCAGATCTTCTGGCGGGGGTCCAGCGCGTCCCGCAGCCCGTCGCCGACCAGGTTGAAGGCGAGCACGGTCAGCGCGATCGCGATCCCCGGAGCAATCGCGATGTGGGGATAGTTGCGCAGGAAATCCCGGCCGTCCGAGAGCATCGTGCCCCATGACGCGGTCGGACGCTGAACGCCGAGTCCAAGAAAGGAAAGGGCCGATTCGAGAATGATGATCCCACCGACCGCGAGGCTGGCCAGGACGATGACCGGCCCGATCGCGTTCGGGATCAAGTGCCTGAGGATGATCCGCCCGTGCGAGGCCCCCGCCGCGCGGGCGGCCAGGACGAAATCGCGCTCGCGCAGGCTCAGCACCTCGGCGCGCACGACACGGGCGTAGGACGCCCAGACGGTACAGCCGATCACGATCACCACGTTGCGCAGGCTGGGGCCGAACACCGTCGAGAGCACCAGCAGCAGCGCCAGCAGCGGGAAGGCCATCAGGGTGTCGATCAGACGGGAGAGGATGAAATCGACCTTGCCACCGAAGTAGCCGGCGGTGGCACCGACGAGGACGCCAATCGTGACCGCGATCGTCGTCGCCCCAACGCCGACGATGAGGGCGACGCGCGTGCCGTAGATGATCCGGCTCAGGATGTCGCGCCCGATATCGTCGTTGCCGAGCCAGTGCGTTCCGGTCGGCCCATCGCCGCGCAACCGGGTATTGACCGCTTCGGGAGAGTATGGGGCGACCAGCGGTGCGGCGACCGCCATCAGGATCAGGAGCAGGATGAAGGCCAGCCCGAACAAACCGGGCCGGTAGCGTTTGAAGCGCTTCCAGACTCGCGCGCGCTCGTTGCGGGCGGCACGGCCCTGGCGGCCCTGGAGTTCCGGCGAGGCGTCGCCGGCCTGGAGCGTGGGAGAGGCGTGGGCCAAACTCATGAGCGTCGCCCTTCCTATCGCACGCGAACGCGCGGATCGATCACCGCGTACGACAGATCGGTCACGATGTTCATGATGACCACGATCGAGGTCAACAGGAGCACGACCGACTGGACGACCTGCAAGTCCTGGCTCACGATCGCCTGGTAGAACAGCCGGCCAAGTCCGGGCCAGGCGAAGACGGTCTCGATCACGATCGTGCCACTGAGGATGAACGCCATCCGGTAGCCGATCAGCGTGATCACTGGCAGGAGCGCGTTGCGCACGACATGGCGCAGGGTGACGACCCGGGAGCTGAGCCCCTTCGCGCGCGCCGTCGTCACGTAATCCTGCCCCAGGATCTCGACCGTCGCCCCTCTGGTCAGACGAGCCAGGGCCGCAATCTCCTCGATCGAGAGCACGATCACGGGCAAAACGTACCCCTTCCAGGAGTCGGACCCGTAGGGAGGCAGCCAGCCGAGCTTGACCGAAAAGAGCACGATCCCCATCAGCCCGATCCAGTAATTGGGGATCGCGACGCCGAGTGTCGAGCCGAGCATGCTCGAATAATCGAGGAATGAATAGCGCCGGCTCGCCGCCAGGATCCCGAGGGGAACCGCCAGCGTGAGCGAGAT
>CADCWJ010000109.1 GCA_902806365.1 uncultured Thermomicrobiales bacterium | reverse complement strand
TCCCGCCGCCTTCCTCGCCGCGATGCAGTCGTCGCAGGGAGGCCCTCCCAATGTCCCCGGCGGCCCTCCCCACCTGACCCAGGGCATGTTCGGGGAGATCACGGTGAAGTAGCTCCCCCAAGCCATCAATTCCGGATTCGTCGTCATACACGTGAGGACCGACACCAACTTCCGACCACTGACGACGAAGAACGTCCTTACCCAGACCGAGGGTGGCGACCCCGAGAATGTGTTGTCCGAGGCGACATCCGCCGGTTGGCACCTGGCGGCTCGAGCGGTACAACGACATGACTGATCCAGCGGCGGCGACGGTCCGCTGATTCCCATCAGGGTGGCGAAGGTGCCTCCTAAGAACGCCGGTCAGAACTAATACGCCATGTCCGTATCGCCGGCTCCGAGACGCGTACCCTCGGCACATCTAAAACTAAAGGTGCCGCCAGTAGATCAGCCCGGCTCCTTCTCGCGCGCCTCGGGAATTCGACCGACCACCGTAAAGCCGCCAGCCTCGTAGAGCTGCCGAGACGGATTGCTCTCCAGAACCAGGTTGAACATCATGGCGGAGAACCCGAGCTCACGAGCCTGGTCCAACGAGTGTCGCAACAGCTCCGTGCCGATACCGCCTCGGCGAGCTCGTCGAGCGACGATGTAGCCCGCTTGGGCGATGTGTGCGGCGAACGCCGGGAAGTTCGATCGAACGAAGTAGGTTCCGACGGCCTCGCCGTCTCGCCACGCCACGAAGACGGACCTCTTTCTGATCCATCCCTCCAAGAACACGTCGATGGTCGGCTCGCCATCGGCGGGCACCGCGCCACCATCCGCAACGACCTCCTTGTACAGCTCGAAGAGCGGGTCGAGGTCGTCCCCCTCCATGGCGCGAATGGACACTTCCGCAGCTGGCATCCGGCGAGTGTCGCAGACAAGCTCCGGCTCCGCTGAGCCTTCGGCCGCGCCTCGGTTCCCATGTTGATGTAGCTGCGCCGCTCCCTCTTCGCTCAGTGTCCCCGAACGCCATCGTTCCGGCGGGCGTGACCGCGCCTCCGAACGCCGGACTGAGGACGCGACATCCGATGCCCCTGCTCCTGGACGGGATCAGCAGTTATGCCCGCGGCGGCCGTGCCCTGGCCCCGATGCGTACCGCCGGATCTCGCGCAGCGCGACATTCGCCCGCGTGACCGGTATCACTCACGACCTTCGGACCGAGCCAAACCGGGCTCCCGCTGAGGGTGGTGGGGTCAGCGGCCTTCACCCGCCCTTGTTGAACCAGACCCCGATGATCATGTCCCGCGACGAGTGATCACTTCAGGATCATGTCGGGCGCGCAACTGATCATCTTCACCGCGTCCGTACACCAAGCTCTTCACACGCGCGCCATGTTGGCGAAGCGGGTGTAGTGGTCGAGGAAGGCCAAGTGGGTGACGCCGATGGGACCGTTGCGGTGCTTCGCCACGATGACCTCGGCGGTGCCCCGGTCGGGAGTGTCC
>CADCWJ010000108.1 GCA_902806365.1 uncultured Thermomicrobiales bacterium | reverse complement strand
GGCTGCCCCTTGGCCCGCCCAGAGCGACAGCAGCCGGGCGTCACCGCGAACCGCAGCCTCGGACCGCAGCGGTCGGGTTGCCGCATTCTGCAGCGGGTATGGAAGAACAGCCTCATCCCGACCCGACATGGTTTGCATGAACTCGTTGACGATTCCGCGCGCCGGACGCCCCGAGAAGGCTCGCGTCAACGCCGTGTGTTCGCCCCGGGCAGAGCGGATCGCTGCCTTGTAGGAGTCAGGAGCACCAGCCTCCTGGCAGGTCAGGAACGCCGTCCCCATCTGCACGGCACTTGCGCCGAGGGCTTCGGCCGCGACCATGCCGCGACCGTCCATGATGCCACCAGCGGCCACGACAGGGATCCCCACGGCGTCAACCACCTGGGGAACCAGGGCCATCGTGCCGATCAGGGCGGTCTCGAATGGTGCCGCAAAGGTCCCACGGTGGCCGCCGGCCTCGCTGCCCTGGGCAATCACGGCATCAACCCCTGCAGCAGCCAACTGCCTGGCTTCGTCGACGGTCGTGGCCGTTCCCAGGATGGCGATGTTGCGGTGATGAAGCTTGGCAAGGACACCAGGCGTCGGGATGCCAAACGTGAAGCTGAACACGGGCACCCGGGCGGCCAGAACCGCCTCAAGCTGCTCGGGAAATAGATCCGGCTCCATGTTCGGAGCCACAGGTGCCGGGAGCCCGAGCTCGGCATGGTATTGGGCGAGGATGGCGAGCATTGGCTGCGGATCCACGTTACCGCTGTCCTCTCGGCCCCCGGCAAACAGGTTGACACCGAAGGGGCTATCCGTGAGGGAGCGGATGGTGGTGACGGCGTCGGCAATTTGGGCGGGAGAGAGATTCGCCGCTCCCAGCATGCCGAGGCCGCCAGCGTTGGACACCGCGGCGACGAGCTCCGGCGTCGTTGCGCCGGCCATCGGGGCCTGGATGATAGGATGCTCGATCCCCAGCATGGAGCACAATCCGGATGTGGTCCGCATTGTTTGGCTTCCTTTTCGCTCGATTGCCGAGGATTAGAACGCAACTAACCGCTGCACCGGAGCCTTGGCCATCATTACTGATGATCATGATCTCAACGCCACGCCGCCCATTCTTGCGCCGATGACTCAGGGTGAACCTGGCAACGCCAACAAGCACACGCTCAAGGCTCAAATGCCGATCCGGTGTGCTGTGCTACCCCAGACCATAGGAGTCACGGCGCGTCTGCTTCCCCGGGATCGTTCCAGCATCGTTGATTCCTTATTCGATCACGAGTGTCGCTGAAGGAAAATGTCGTCGAATTAGTGCGCAACCATCGCCTGAGGGTTTCGAAGATTTACCTCGTCGTCTCATTGAGGAGCACGGCTGCCGCGCACCGCCCATGCCCGCGCGGTCAGGTGGAGGGAGCCGTCCGGCGCAATCGGCAGTCGCGAGCGGATGCGTTCCCGCAGCCCGACCCGCCGGTCCTGGCTCAATGACATCGCGTAGCCGGGCGCCGGTCCTTGCCCGCCGAGAAACGGCATCCAGTAGTCGTCGAAGTTGCGGAACACCGTCGGCACATCGATGGCCCGCACGACGACGTCACGCAAGCCAGCGCCGCGAAACAGCATCGCGAGCGGGTCCGGCTGGCAGAACGGGAAGCGTTTGCCTTCATCAAGTTCCCGGTACGGGTCCATGTGCAACAGCCTCGACATCGCTACCGCGGACTCGTGCGAATTGCCTTCGCCTCGGTGACGAGTTAGCGCAGGAGGGGCGGCAGAACGCTTCAAACTCCCACCAGGATGAGGCTCGAGCGCCGGGCGCTACCCACCGTTCCCATCGTACTCCTCGTCGGTGACGTGCTCGCCCCAGGTCGCGCTGGTGCCGTCGTCGTCGACCTCGAGCATCGCGAGGTGGGTCATGAAGCGGTCAGGGGCGGCGCCGTGCCAGTGCTCCTCACCGGGCTCGAAGAACACACGGTCGCCGGGGCGGATGATCTCAACCGGGCCTCCGCGATGCTGGCAACGGCCAACGCCCTCGGTGACGTAGATGGTCTGGCCATGGGGGTGGGTATGCCAGGCGGTACGGGCACCCGGCGTGAAGTGGACGCTGTTTGCCGAAATCCGGAAGGAACCGGCCGGCTCCGCGACCAGATCGATGTAGACCGCACCGGTGAACCACTCGCCTGGCCCAACCTTGGTCTCGATGGAGTTTGTAGTGACCTGCATCTCGTCCTCCCGTGGCGTTCGTTCAAGGGAAAGCCACCATCCGGTTTACTGAGCACCGACGACGGGATGCGGGACATATGGTTCTTCCAGGTATGCCACCTCGTCCTCGCTCAGGTTCACGGACAGCGCGCCGACGGCGTCCTCCAGGTGCGAGATCTTCGTTGCCCCGATGATGGGCGCCGTCACCGGCGTTTTCTGCAACAGCCAGGCAAGGGCGATGTGAATGCGTGGAACCTCATGGCTGTTCGCGACGTCCGCGACACGCTCCACGACCTGTCGATCGGTTTCGGCCGTCGCATCGTACTTGCCTTTCGCGATCTGATCGGTGTCGGACCGAATGGTGCTTTCCGACGACCAGTCGCGCGTCAATCGACCCGATGCGAGTGGACTGTACGGGGTGACCCCGATCTTCTCCTCACGGCAGAGTGGCAGCATCTCCCGCTCCTCTTCGCGGTACATGAGGTTCAGGTGGTTCTGCATTGAGACAAACCGCGTCCACCCGTGCTTCCCGGCGGTGTGCAGCGCCTTCTGGAACTGCCAGGCGAACATGGCGGAAGCACCGATGTATCGGGCCTTGCCGGCCTTAACCACATCGTGCAGCGCTTCCATCGTCTCTTCGATGGGTGTGTCGTAATCCCAGCGATGGATGATATAGAGGTCCACGTAATCGGTGCCGAGCCGCCGCAGGCTGTTGTCGATCTCGCTCACGATCGCCTTGCGCGACAGCCCCGCGCCATTCGGCCCGTCATGCATCCTGCCGTGGACCTTGGTGGCGATGACGACCTCGTCCCGGTTCGCAAAGTCCTTCAACGCCCGGCCGAGGATTTCCTCGCTCTTCCCAAGGGAATAGACGTTAGCTGTATCGAAGAAGTTGATCCCGAGATCGAGGGCTTTCCTGATGACGGGCCGGCTGTGCTCCTCATCGAGCACCCATTTGTGAATCCAGCGCTCCGCGTCCCCGAACCCCATGCAGCCGAGGCAGATCCGGGACACATCCATTCCGGTGTTTCCCAGCTTCGCGTACTCCATGTGACCTTCCTCACGTTCAGGACCTGCGTTCAAACGGTCCATGCCGGGTATCGTGCTGGCGCGCATTCGCGAAGATACCATCGTCACCGTTCGCCGACGCAAGAGGATCGGGCGAGACAGATAGGTGACATCGTGAACGAGACGATCGTTCACCGGTCAACGGTGCCAACCGGGGCCTGCGCTTCGGCAGTGGGTCTCCCATCAGGTGTCTTCAGGCGGCACGTCCGGGCCACGGATCCCAGCCACTATCGGGTTGAGGCCGATCCGGAAACCTGTGGTCGGGATTGTGGAGTCTCCGGTTGGCTGGCGGCGGCCAAGCCGAGCAGGTGCGCGCGGGCCGCGCGGTGGGACTGCGACTCCAGGCCGCTGGCGTACGCGTCACCGTGGAGGATGAGGCTCCTGATCCAGACCAGGGTGCGGGACACGTCGTAGAAATCCTTCCGCGTCTCGTACCCCTCATCCAGCGGCACATGCGCCTCGTACGCGCCCATGAAAGCCTCGGCAAACGCGGGGGGCTGCCCGCGAATGGTTGCCAGCTCCGTTCGCATCAGGTCGTACTCGTTGTGGCCGACAATCGCTTCCTCCACATCCAGCACGCCCGTAACCCGACCATTCGCGACGAGCACGTTGCCGCGATGCAGGTCCATGTGCAACAGCCTCGGCGTGACCTCGCGGTCAATGATGTCCCGGTGCCTGACGACGTAGGCCTCGACCACGGGGATGAGGTCCTCGAACGGTGTCCCCCGCATGAGCCGCAGGCGGGATGTCACCAGCGCATCGTGCATCTCGCGCCAGGTCGCAAATGGCCCCAGGGTTTGCCCGCTGCCCCCGGCGGCCAGCTCGTAAGCCGGCCCCACGACCAAACCATCGGCCCCGGCATCGACATCGCCGAACCGGTCGAAGGTTGTGGTGTGCAGCCTGCCCAAAAAGTCGCCCAGCGTCGCGTGGATCGCCACGTTTTCCGTGTCGGTGAGCGATGAGCACACCGCGGAATACGGTTCCCCCTCCAGGCGCGCGGCAAGGGAGTAGGCGAACGGAACGACCTGCCTCGACGCATCGACCGTGTGGACAAACGGCACGGGAATCCCGAGCGACGCCATGTGGCCGTAGATCTTCCGCTCCTTTTGAGGCTTCCACGTCCCGAGGTCGTCCGCGAAGACCCGCAGGACCAGGTCGTCGCGCGTCGTTGTCAGGAACAGCACCTGGTTGCTGATCCCGGAACCGGGACGGTCGATACGCACCAGATCGGCACGCGGGTCGTACTCTGCCAGGATCGCGCGAAGATGTCTAACATCAAGATGGGCAACGTCGGGAATCATGAGCGAGAGTGTACCGGAGGCGCTTGAGGGACGAGGGGGTCGCAGTTGCCAACGAACAGGAACCAGTCATCGAACCCGGCTAGACGACGTGTCCTGATCTGCATCAGCAGCCGAGTTGCATTATCGGACGCATCGGCGCGAGGGTTCGTCGCCTCAGCCAAACCGCCTGCGCAAGGGGCGGCCGTTGCTACGGGTGCATGATGGTGACAGCGCGTTCGATCTGCTTGATGTGCGACCGTTCATGGCGAGCCATCCACTGCGCATAGAACAACACGGTTCGCTCAAGGGGCTTTCCTGCCCCGGTCACGGTCGCCGCACGTGACCAGCTTTCGGGCGGCAACGGTTCCAGGATCGCCAGGAGACCGGCACGTTGCGCGGCAAAGGAGCCCAAAGATTGCCTGAATTCCAGAGCAGGATAGTTCGTCTGCCTGATCCAGGTGGTGGGATTGACCGCCCGCAGCGTCGGCATGTCACCGGCGATGATCGCCTCGATGCAATTGCCCCAGACGTCAGCGCAGGCACGGAGATGGGCAAGCACGTCGTTGGCGGACCACTCATCGGGAGTGGGGGCTGTATGTAACCGATCTGATGTCACCTCGGCGGTGAGGGTTGCAATGCGCGGGGGCATGTGCGCCAGAAGCGTCAGAACCTGCTCGATCGTCAGTGATCTGCCGGGCATGTGAGGTCATCCCTCCCCACAGACAGGATTGTCGCTGGCTCCACCCTATCAAGCCTTGCCGCACTACGCCAACAATGTTCAACGATCCGAATTGCCGAGGGCCAGGAATGGAACGCCCCATCGCTAGATCATTCCCGGATACCAGACGTTCTCAGGTCCACCGCCCGAGGCGCGAGCTTGGAAATCCTGCCGTGGCCCGCGCAGCGCGACGAGGCGCCTTGGTGCTGCTCAGGCGTGGGCGACAGAGAATGTTCTTGCGGAACCTGGTCGAAGACGATTGACGGAGACTACCCCGGACGTGTGAGAACGCTCGGACGAGCTGCGCGTCGGGTGCGCCGATCACCCTTTCGCGCTACCCTGTCGCACGCGCGAGACCCGGAGCATGCCGGGAGAACGACTGCCATCGCGGAAGGGACGAAGAACAATGGTCAGCTTTGGGATCAAGACATCACCGCAGCACACGACGTACGACGCGATGCTGAAGGTCTGGCGGGAAGCCGAGACGATCCCCAGCATCGAGCATGCCTGGCTCTTCGATCACTTCGCGCCGATCCAGGGGGACGTTTCCGGCCCGTGCCTCGAAGGCTGGACGGTGCTCGCGGCCTTCGCCGCCGTCACCGAGCGGCTACGGCTGGGGCTGATGGTGACCGGCAACACCTACCGTCACCCGGTCGTGCTCGCCAAAATCGCGGCGACGGTCGACATCATCTCCAACGGGCGGCTCGACTTCGGGATCGGCGCGGGCTGGAACGTGTACGAGCACGAGAGCATGGGCATCCCGCTCTACAAGCCCGGAGAGCGGATTCGCCGCCTCGGCGAAGCGTGCGAGATCGTCAAGCGGCTGTTCACGGAGCCGACCGTGGATTTCGACGGTCGCTACTACCAGCTTGCGGATGCCCGCAGCGAGCCGAAGCCGGTCCAGCGCCCGTATCCGCCGTTCGTGATCGGCGGCGGTGGCGAGAAGCTGACCCTGCGGATCGTCGCCCAGTACGCGGATATCTGGAACTATGGAGGCGGCACGGTCGAGGAGTTCAGTCACAAGGTCGCCGTCTTGCGGGAGCACTGCACAGCGGTCGAGCGCGATCCGGGGGAGATCGTGCTCTCCTATCAGCACCGGATCGATGCCGACGATCCCGCGTCGTCCGTCAGCGAGATCCAGCGCTTCGTCGATGCCGGGGCGACGCACATCGTGCTCTACCTGTCCGCACCCTACCCGGACGGGATCGCGGCACGCGTGGCGGACGAGGTGATCGCCAGGGTTCACGCCTGAGCACCCGGATCAGCTGAAGGATTGGCAGAGGTCGTGCGAACCGACCTCTGCCAATCGGTGACAGCAGCTATGACGTAGGGGTATAGGAGATCATCCACTGCATGCCGTACTGGTCGACCAAGGAGCCGAAATAGTCGCCCCAAAACATGTCCGCCATCGGCATCTCCACCTTCCCGCCAGCGGAGAGAGCGGCAAAGAGGGCGTCGGCTTCGTCCCGGGTGTCCGGCTGGAGGTTGATGTAGACGTTGTTCCCCTGGGTGAGGGTCTGACCCATGGACTCCGTGGCGTCGGTCCCCATCAGCAGGTGGCCGCCCAGGATCGGCAACTGCACAT
>CADCWJ010000107.1 GCA_902806365.1 uncultured Thermomicrobiales bacterium | reverse complement strand
GTACGATGATTCATGGCCCAAGAGAGTACGAGTGGATTCGACAAAGTGCCGGCGGACGGTCTCGCGAAACAGCTCCCGGTCAGCGATGAACTCCACGCCATCGCCGCCCTGCTCTCCAAGACCCTCGTGTTCGGACACGGCCAGGCCGAGAGCACCGGCGATGATCCGGCCCGTTTCCCGCGCCTTCCGTTCCGGACTCGTGACGATGACATCGGGACGACAGCCGGCGAGACGGCTGGAGATCTCCCGCGCCGCGGTGCAACCGGCAGCCGTCAATTGCCATGTACTCGCTTTCCGATGCGGATCTACCTGTGGTTCGGCATGACGCACCACCAGGATCGACCTCACGATGTTCCTCCTTCGGACACTCACGGCTGCTGACCGCTCCTTCGGGACTTCTATACTGCATCTGGACACGACACTACCCTCCTCTCTGATCGGAGGCGGCGCATCGCACGGAAAGGACCCGGCATTCGCATGACCGACGACAACGACCAGGCACCGGACCATGCCCCTGATATCAATAACGGTAACGCGCTGACACACTTCGATCGGGCCGGGCGGGCGCGGATGGTCCAGGTCGGTGACAAGCCCGAGACGCGCCGCGTCGCCGTCGCCAGTGGGCGGATCAGGATGGACAGTGAGACCGCGACGATCATCCGAGAGGGCCGTGCCAGCAAGGGCGACGTGCTCGGTGTCGCCCAAGTCGCCGCGATCATGGCGGCCAAACGAACTCCGGACATCATCCCGATGTGTCATCCGTTGATGCTGACCGGCGTCGAGGCATCGTTCCACGTCGAGGAAGACGCCGTCGCGATCACGGTCTCCGTCTCGACCAGAGGGCAGACCGGTGTGGAGATGGAGGCCCTGACCGCCGTCAGCGCCGCCGCCCTCACGATCTACGATATGGTCAAGGCGATCGACCGCGGGATGGTGATCGAGCATGTTCAGCTCGAGTCCAAGAAAGGCGGCCGGTCCGGGACGTGGGCGCGCGACCGGGAAGACATCGCCGGTGACACCTGAGATCACCATCCGCCGCGCGACAGCAACGGATGTGCGGGCGATTGTCGCCCTGCTTGCG
>CADCWJ010000106.1 GCA_902806365.1 uncultured Thermomicrobiales bacterium | reverse complement strand
GTGTCAGCGGGGCGGATCCTTTGGCACTCGGTCATGCCAGGTGCAGGGCGGACACCCTCACGTTCGATCGGCAATGTTTGCCCATGATCGGGGTACCGCCACTACGAGTTGGATTCATCCTGCCGTCGCCGCGAGGTGGCGCTTACCCGGACGTGCGCAGGGACGGGATTGCATCGGTCGCGACGCGCTCGACGATCGCGAACCGCTCCGGCGGCGGTGGCTGGAAGATGAACTCCTGAACCCCGGCTGCGCCGAACCGACCGACGAAGTCCTCGAACGCATCGACGGAATCCCACGGCTGCTCGTCGGGCATCTGGGCCACGACGTAGAGCAGGGAGCGCTTGACCGCCGACGGATCGCGCCCGTACCTCCGGCAGGCGTCGTCCATCGCCTCGTTGCGCCGTCGCATCTCGTCCGGCGTGCCGCGGGAGTTCCAGGTGTCGGCGTAGCGGGCCGCGAGTCGGATCATGCGCGGCCCGTGAGCGCCGAGCACGAGCGGGGGCCGGGGCCGCTGGATCGGTGGGGGCCGGTTCGGCGCGTCCTTGAGCGAGTAATACTCGCCCGCAAAGCTGGTGATGTCGTTGCTCAGGTAGCGATCGAGCAAATCGAGCGTCTCAGCGAAGCGGTCGACCAGTTCGCCGGTCTCCGGGAAATCGAGCCCGAACATCTCGTGCTCGGCGCGGAACCAGCCCGCGCCCACACCAAGCTCGAGGCGGCCGTTGGACACGTGATCGAGCGTCACCGCCTGTTTCGCCAGCAGGGAAGGGTGCCGAAAGGTGTTGGAGGAGACCATGATCCCGATCCGTGCCCGCTGCGTCTGCGTGGCCAGCGCCGCGAGCAGGGTCCACGCTTCGAAGAACGGACCTTCGGGACGGGCGGTCGGCACGAAGTGATCGGGTAGCCAGAGGCTGTCGAACCCGAGCGATTCAAACCATTGCCAGCGATCGCGCATTTCCGGCCAGGTCCACGTCTGGATCGTCTGGATCCCGAAGACGGGACCCCTCGCCGGGACCGTCGAGGAATCAGCCGAGGGTGTGGGTGCGGATCGCTGCATTGGTGCGTGCATCGGGCGTCCCTCTCTGGTGTGGCTACTCGTGAAGCTTCTCTTGAGGCTACTCCTGAAGCGGATCGGTGCCGAAGTCGTGACGCCGCGTATTGTGCGCGCATCCTGGCGACTTGCCAAATGCCCGGACTGCGGGGAAACTTTCGGGCACTGGACGACATGCCATCGCATGCGGCGTTCGCTCCGCCGGAACACCGCGGTAGGCGCGGATGTTCGTCGCATGCGGGCCGAGCCGCCGCACAATGACCCCATGCAATCACGTCAACCGGGAGGGAACGAGGATCATGTCATCGCACAACGGGTCGAATGGGGCCAATGGCGAGAATGGCGCCTTCGACATGCGGTTCAACAGCCGCACGCTCTACGAAGGGAACGACCGGGCCGGCGCGCGGGCAATGATGAAGGGCGTCGGGTTCACCGACGAAGATCTGGCGAAACCGATCATCGGGATCGCCAATACCTGGATCGAGACGATG
>CADCWJ010000105.1 GCA_902806365.1 uncultured Thermomicrobiales bacterium | reverse complement strand
TTGCCCGCGGTCGGGATCCAATTCGACTCCATCCCGGCCGGCGCGGTCGGACCCACGTAGAGCGTGACCGAGCCGTCCGCGTTCTTCCTCATCTTCTCCAGGTCGTACGACGAGAGCGTCGTGCGTCCGGACTCGGTATAGATGAACCCGAACGTCGCGCGGTCGTACACCGTCAGTGCCCAGAACTGCTCGACCGGCATCCGCGCCGGCACGTTCAGTTTGTAGAGCTTCCCGGCCTGCAACGGGTCCCCGTCGGCGTCGGCCATCGCCATCAGGTACTGCGTCGCCGGGTCGTCGGACAGGACCTTCGGCACGTACGTGCACCACAGGTACTGCATCGCCCGCGGGACGATGTCGATCCGGTCGTCGTACTCGTAGGTGAACCGCTTGTTCGCGTCCGCCATCAGCAGCGACGCGTAGTGCCGGTCGGGCCAGTAGTACCGTTGCTTCGGCAGGTGGTCGAATCGGTCCTGCAGGTAGTACCACGCGTCGATCGCCGCCTGCCGCATGGCCTTCTTCGTGTTGGTGTCGGGGTTAAAGGGCTTGCCCTTCTCGATGCCCAGCGACGCGAGCATGCCCATCATGTGCTTATCGATCGGCCGCACCGGCTCGACGCTCACGATGTTGTAGATGTCATTGAAATGGCGCTCGTCGTAGAACGGGATCGTCGCGTAGCGGTCGTCGAGCGGGTCGACGAACTTCTGCTTCGGCGGGTCAGCCGCCTCGGAGAGGTAATACATTCGGAGCCGCTGGGCGTAGTTAAACGCATCGGCCTGCGTCTTGCCCGCCGCGACGATCGAGCGAAACGCCAGCGCAACGCGATAGTTCGGCGACGCGACATGAAGGTAGCCGGCGGGAATTTCTCCGGTGTACCCCGGCGGCGTGAACAGGTATTTGCCGCCCTTGCCCTGGTCCATTCCGTTGGGCCCAACGTCGGCGATCGTGAATTGCCAGGCATCGACCACCTGCCCATACAGGCTGCCTTCCGGCCCAGCCGGCGGGATCTCGAGAACGGCCGGACCCTTCCGAAGATCCGTAAACGCTGTGATGTAGGGCGTACTGCTGTTGGGCGTGATCGCCTCGAGGTTCGGCCCGGCCGTCCCGGAGTAGGTGATGATGTCATTATCCTTCATCGCCAGATCGTCAAACGCAGCGCCGCGAAAGCGATAGATTGCAACGGCGGGCATGCCCCACAGCACCGCCTCGAACGCGCGCTGGTACTTCATCTGGTAGTCGAAGTCCTCGTGCGACGGCCGTGCACCCGCCGGTGGCTGCCCGCCGAGTGGCTCAGTTGTCGGATTCCCAAGCGGACGATACCCGTCCTGAGCCGCCGCGGGGGCGGCAAGGGAGAAGATGATGGTGCTGGACATTGCTAGGTTCCGATACGCAGTTAGTGCCATGGCTGATCTCCTACTGAGTTGAAGTTCTCGTGCCCGAGTTTGGTGAACGGCCCCTCACTCCCTCACTTTGGAAATAGCAACACGAAGTTGAAGCGGATGCCCCAGTCCGGCCCGCCGTCGGGGCCGTCGGCGTAGTAGCGGAACCCGCCGCCGATCTGGATCGGCTGCTGGCCGAGCTTGAGCAGTTGGTTGGCCCCGACGTTGATCGGCACCGTCCACTGTTCGTCCTCCCAGTCGTATGTGGCCTCGGTGTTGAGGAAAAACGTCGTGGCCGACTTGGTCGTGTAGTTGAGGAACGGCTGGAGGAACGTGGCATTCACGTCGC
>CADCWJ010000104.1 GCA_902806365.1 uncultured Thermomicrobiales bacterium | reverse complement strand
GATGTCGCCACGATGCTGGTCGAGGGCAAGGAAGCCAAGTGGCTGGGCGGAACGTGGAGCCGGATGTCGCCCCTGAACGGCATCACCGCCGATGATCGCGAGGAACTGCTGCGAACCTACGGCAATCCGGACGGCATGCGCGCGGGCTTCCGGCACTATGCGGCGATGCTCGACGACGGGAAGGCCAACCGCGCGGCGTTCCGGGAGAAGCTGGCCATGCCGGTGCTGGTCCTCAACGGTGAAAAGGGCATTCCGCAGCAACAGACCCTGGCGAACGTCGGGCGGGTGTTCGCGGCCGTCGAACACGACAAGGTTCCCCTCGCCGGCCACGCCTTTGCTGCCGATCGCCCAGACTGGACGGCGGATCGGATCATCGACTTCTTCGGTCCGGCACGGGCCAAGACTGCAAAGGCACGACCATGACCGGACCGCGCGTCGTTCGTGGACCAGATCAAGGTGGCGCTTCGGGCAGTCCGAACGCCGCCGCGGCAGGCGGGGAGGTGAACTGATATGGTCGATCCCAACCTCGTCGTGCTGGCAGGCGCCAGCGGCGATCTCGGCAACCGCATCGCACGGGCGTTGGTCGGGGGTGGCGCGAAGGTCCGTGCGATCGTCCGGCCGAACATGCCTTCGGATCGGCGGCACAAGCTGGAGGCGCTTGGCCTCGAACTCGCTCCCGCCGATCTGCTTGATCGGGAAGCGCTGGCGCAGGTCTGTACGGGAGCGGCCTGCGTCGTTTCCGGGCTTAATGGATTGCACGACGTAATCGTGGACCGGCAGACCGTGCTGATCGAGGCTGCTGCAAAAGCTGGCGTCGCACGATTCATCCCGTCCGACTTCTCGGAGGATTTCACCAAGACCACCCCCGGACGGAACCGAAATCTGGACCTCCGGCGCGAATTCATGCGTGTTGTCGACCGGGTGCCGATCGGCGTCACGTCCGTCCTCAACGGCGCCTTTATGGACATGCTCGGCGCCGAGATGCCGATCGTCCAACCCGGCATTCGCCGTGTTCTCTACTGGCGTAGCGCCGACCAGCTGCTCGACTTCACCACCAAGGACGATGTCGCGGCCTTCACCGCTCACGCCGCCCTCGATCAAGACACGCCGAGAATCCTGCGGGTGGCCGGAGACTCGGTGAACGCCAAGCAGATCGCCGCCGTGATGACGGCAATCAGCCCTAAACCGTTCCGGCCGCTTCGGGCGGGCGGCATGGGCTCGCTCGGGTTGATGATTGGAGCCGCCAAGCTGATCGCGCCGCAACGTAACGAGGTATTCCCGGCCTGGCAGGGCATGCAGTACATGCGGGACATGTTCAGCGGCGAGGGCAAGCTCCACCCGCTCGACAACGGCCGCTACCCCGGACTGCATTGGACCAGGGTCCACGAGCATCTCGCGTCCAAGTTCGGGCTGGCAGCGCCACTCGGTACAAAGAGCGGTTCGCGATGACGGGAAAGGGCTTCCTGCAATCGCTCTGCTAGTCGCTCGGGGACGACTTTGGACCTCGCGCCGCCAGATGTTCGTCCTGACCGACGAGGCGGCGTTGCTGAAGGTCGCATAGGCAGGGCGTCAGCCGGTGCAAAGGCGGGTAGTGCCTGCGGTTCAAGTTGATGAACCACTGCTCTTTAGTCGCGAGACACCGAGGATAGATTCATGACCGACCATCTGCCAACCGAAAGCACCGAGGCGACCTGTCACTGCGGCGCCGTAAAGATCTCCCTTGTCACCCGCCCTAGCGAAGTCACCGAGTGCAACTGTTCGCTATGCCGCAGCTATGGAGTGCTTTGGCTCTACTGCGCCGCGAGTGAGTTGAAGGTTTCGCCGGATCCGTCGCCGACG
>CADCWJ010000103.1 GCA_902806365.1 uncultured Thermomicrobiales bacterium | reverse complement strand
TAACACGATACTTCCATTGAGTGCTATCCTGAATACCGGAACTCGCCTGTTTCTTGCCCATTCCTGCTTGTACATCGTCGAGTTCATGATCGAGGGAGCAAACGCGGATGCTGGATAGCCTGGTCGCGGCGGTCACGCGGTACACGGATGCGCAACCCGGAGACAGCCCGTTCGCCACGGCGATCGACGGCCTCACGATCCTGCGCTCGAACCAGGAGAAACCGCCCGCCCATCTGATCTTCAAGCCTTCCCTGTGCCTCGTCCTCCAGGGCGGAAAGTGGGCGATCTTCGGGGACAAGCGGTACGACTACCGGGCGGGGCAGGCGCTCGTGGTCAGCGTCGCGCTGCCGGCGCTGGGCCGGGTTGCCGAAGCCAGCCCGGATCAGCCCTATCTCGGCGTCATCATCGAGTTCGACCTTGAGGCCATGCGGGACGTCATGGAGGGCCTGGCGACACGGCCCGAGCCAGGCACCGAGCTGGGTCCCGGTGTCTTCGTCGACGATGTCGACGGCCCGGTCGCCGACTGCGCCCTGCGCCTGATCCGCCTGCTCGATACGCCGGAAGCGATCCCGCTGGTTGCCCCGCTGATCATGCGCGAGCTGAGCTACTGGCTGTTGACGGGTCCCCGCGGCGGCGACATCGCCAGGATCGCGCTCGCCAACAGCCATCCCCGGCAGATCGTGCGCGCCATTCATCTCCTGCGCGACCGGTTCATGGATCAGGTCCGGATCGAGGAACTGGCGATGACGGCAGGCATGAGCCCGTCAGCGTTCCACCGCCAGTTCAAGGCGTTTACCTCGATGACCCCGTTGCAATACCAGAAGCAGCTGCGCCTGCTCGAAGCGCGCCGCCTGATGGCAACCGACGCGGCGAACGCCGAGACCGCCGCGTTCCAGGTCGGCTACGAGAGCCCGTCGCAGTTCAGCCGCGAGTACTCCCGCATGTTCGGCACCCCGCCCCGGCGCGACATCGCCGCATTGCGCGCGATGTTCGGACCGAACGCCGCCATCCCCACCCTGCAATAGGTGGCGGCGAACGTCTCCATCAATCGTCATCCCAACAGCTGTGTCGGGCAGCCGCGTCGGGCAGCCGCGTCGGAGCGACGTCGAATGGGTGGAGGGATCTTGGCAGCTGCGTCGCGCACCCTATCCTTCCCGGATGAGGTGCTCGTTCAACCGGACCTCAGCGGTGGACAAGGTGCCTGGCGGCGCTGGGCCGGACACCACAATCCAGGGTGAGTCTCGCCGGCATCGGCGAGAACTTGGTCAGCGAGTGATGCCGCCCGCCCTGAAACGTTTCACAACGTTCCCGTTCGTCAGCTATCCCTCGTGCTTCATGCGCAAGTAATGACTGCGCGTCTCCTTGTCGAGATGTTCGATCGCGTACCGCAGCGCCGTGCGCGGCATGACGCCGCCATGCTTGTCCAGGAAGGCGCGCAGCTTCCCGGGGTCTTTCCGGCCCGCCTCCCGCAGCCACCCCCCGGTCGTCTTATGCATAAGGTCGTGATCGTCGTCGAGCAGCAGTTCGGCGATGGCATACGTGTCGGCGACATCGCCTTCCCTGATGAAATACGAGGTGCTAACGATGGCCGTGCGGCGTTCCCAGACGTTGCTCGATCGCGCCAGCCGGTAGAGGATGTCGCGCGGCTTGTCACGCAGGTGGCCGCCGCCGACATAGGGGCAACCGAGATCGACAAGGTCCCAGTTGTTGATCCGGTCCGTGCGCCGCAGGTAGAGAGCGAAGAGTTCCTTCCTCCGCTCCTCGGGCGTCCGTTTGTGCCGCGCCTGCTTGTCCATGATGCTCAGCCCACCCGCCCGCACTTCGTGGTTCGGGCTGTCGAGCAACGTCTCGATCTCACTGGGGTGCAAGTCGATGAACTCCTTCGCGAGCGCGAAGACCTGCCCCATGCGCACGCCCATGAACACGTCGCCAGCGCCGTACTCACCGGCACCGGTCTTGAAATACCGCTGGATCTTGACGAGCTCGTCCGGCGACCGATACGTTTCCAGTCGTTCAACGAACGCTGCCGCCGTCGACGCATCAGGCATTTCACGCTCCGGGAATCAGCCAAGGATCGGGCCCGGGCGACGGCTGTTGCCGCGGCGCCCGGGCCGGCATGCCGGCGAGCATCGCCGGATACCCTTCAGGCGAAGTCGCGCCCGCCCGTGAACCGGAACCGGAGATGGGTGACCCCGGCGACCTGCCTCCCGCCCAGGAACTCCAGCGCCCGTGGCGATACGCCAAGGTCATCGAAGAGCCGGACGCCGCCGCCCAGGAACACGGGCACGAGGTGAATGTCGATCTCGTCGAGCAACCCCGCCCGGATGAACTGCTGGCCGACATTCGCGCCCGCGACGCCGATGTTCTTGTCGCCGGCCGCCGCCCTCGCCTGGGCCAGCGCGCGCTCGATGCCATCGTTGACGAACGTGAACGGGGTCTTGCCCCTGGTCACCGGCGCCCGCACCTCGTGGGTAAGCACGAAGACCGGCCAGGTAAAGGGGATCCCGCCCGGCGCGACCCAGCCGTCCGGGCCGTCGATCATCTCGAACATCCGCTTGCCCATGATCACCGCGCCGGTCGTTTGGAACGTGTCGGTGTACATCTCCTCCCACGCCTCGCTCAGCATGGATTGGTCGCCCGGCGCATCGTTCGCCACCGGGTCGGCCATCATCCAGGCGAAGATCCGGTCTCCACCGTCCCCGAGCGGATTGACCGGCCCCGGATTCGGTCCCGTAATGTAGCCGTCAAGCGACATCGACTTGTCCAGTGCGACGAATCCCATGGTGGTTTCCTCTCGGCTGGGCGGTGACCCGCACCGTCCGGCTGGCTCGCTCTCGTGAAGCACGGTTCGGATGGGCGAGTCAGGCGCCGGTGTCCGGAACACGGCGTCAGCCCGTTGCCGGCCGCTGCTGCAATCCCCAGCCATTCCCGTCGGGGTCGCTGAAGAAGACGAACGAGTTCCAGTCCCCGCCCGGTCCATCGACCTGGGTGCTGCCCTCGAAGTGCCGCACCGGCGAGGCATCCACGCCCCGCTCAACAAGCTGTGCCCGCGCCGCCTCGATGTCGGAGACCACGAGCTGCGTTCCTCGCACTGATCCCGGCGCGGCGTCACTCATCCCGGTCCCGATCACGATCGAGCAGGCCGACCCCGGCGGCGTCAGTTGCACGATCCGCATCCCGTCGCCGACCTGGGTATCGTGGTCGACGACGAAGCCGACCTGCTCGCTGTAGAAGGCCTTGGCGCGGTCCACATCGGCCACCGGGATCGAGACCACTTCAAGTTTCCAGTCCATGAAGATTCGTCCTTCCAAAAGCGGGGCTGGCACCTGCTGGTGCCCAGTGCCCTGACTATCAACTCTCGAACCGCCACCGCGTGGCGCCGTACGGCTCAGCGGAGGCGACGCCGACCGCCGTGTGGAACCGGAACCGGAAGAGGTGCCACGGCGGCGGGCCGGCACTTGGCGCGCTGTACGGCGCTGTGAACGCATCGCCTTCTACCTCCGCCGGCCATCCGCCCTCGCGATACAGGCTCGCGACCCGCTCCAGCGTTGCGCGGTCGACAACCCGCGTTGCCTCGCCCTCGAGCACCAGGTCGAGCCCTTTCAGGCGGACAGAGATCGTTGCGGCCGGGTTCGCCGCCAGGTTGCGCGATTTGCGAGTTCCCGGCCCGCTGACGATATAGAGATCGCCATCGTGCGGGAGCGCGCCGATTCCGGCCGAATGCGGGCGCCCATCCGGCCGCAGCGTGCCGAGGAAAAATGCAATCTCAAGGCCGGCAGGGCTGGTGGCGAGCAGGTCGCGCGGCCTGCTCCACGGTAACGCCGGGAATCCGTAGCCGTCGAGATTGGTGACGTCGATCGGCCGTCGTTCCGTCGTGTCGATGGAATCGGTCATTCATTCACCTCCTACTCAAACCTCCACCCACGTCAGCCTGCCGGCGCCGACCGGGCGATCAATTCGTCCAGCCGCTCGTACCCTTCGTTGAGCCCGCTCTCCATACCGGACTGCACCATCGCATCCCGGTCCGCGACCGACTG
>CADCWJ010000102.1 GCA_902806365.1 uncultured Thermomicrobiales bacterium | reverse complement strand
GGGCGTCGGGCGTTATAAGGCCGCAGGCCGATGTCGCGTGTTATTCCGAAGATGGAAGGCGGGCGATCCTCACCCGACGCATGCTCTGCGCTGGCTGGGCCACTTGTTGCCCGTTGGTCGTGATCCCTTCACGCCGGTCCCGCTGTGACAGGTCGAGCCCGGAAACGCGCGATCGCGACGACCGTACCGGTTTACACGGGGCGGCGATCGGCCTATACTTCCGCTCGGTCAGCAGCGTCAGCCGGAGGTCTTGCCTCCGGCTTTGTTCTATTCCCGGGTGTCGACGCGGCGTGTCGGGCCGCTCGCGGTGACGACGCGTGCGATCGCTCCCGCCGCGAGGTCCCTCGGGCGCGCGAAGTTGGCTTCGCCGTGGCGGCGATCCGAAGCAACGAGAAGGATGGTTTCCAATGGCGACCGGACGAACGATTCAGCTCACCAGGGACGGCAAGGCGCGGCTCGAGGAAGAACTTCGCCAGCTTCGTGAGGTCAGGCTCCCCGGGATCACCTCCCAGATGCAGGAGTCGGTGGAGAGCGGCGACAACGACGACGGCAGCGAGACCGAGCCGTTGAAAGAGGAGTACGCAACGGTCGAGGCCCGGATCCGGGACTTGGAGCGGACGATCGAGGTAGCCGAGATCATCCCGGAGGGGTCTCCCGATGGGGTGATCGGCCTCGGCTCGCATGTCACCATCCGCAGCGACGACGGTGACGAGACCTGGGTCATCGTCGGGCCCGAGGAAGCCGATGCACCCGAGGGCCGGCTGTCCAGCGAATCGCCGGTCGGCAAGGCCCTGATGGGCGCAAGGGCGGCTGAGACCATTGTGGTGACCACGCCTGGTGGCGAGATCAGCTACGAGGTGATCGCGGTCGATTAGGCGCTGGACTGTACCCGGGTCCGAAGCGGCGGGCGTGCCCGCCGCTTCTTGCATGTCGGACGCGGTCGAAGCAGTTCCGGGGTCCAGGGCGGTTCGCCCGTTTACCGATTCCCGCATTGTCGGAGAGACCATGGAGCTCAGCGAATTACAGGATGTGCGCCGCCAGAAGGCCGACGAGCTGAGGAGCAAGGGGATCGACCCTTATCCAACGCGATCCGCGCGCACCCATACCACCGACCAGGCGCTCTCCCTGTTTGCGCAGCGGGAGCGCGACGACGCGCTCGCCGACGGGAACACGACGGAAACGGTCACCATCGTTGGCCGGATTGCAAGCTTCCGGCACATGGGCAAGACGATCTTCGCTCACCTGCGCGATGGCTTCGGCGACCTCCAGCTCTACATCCGCAAGGACCGGCTCGGCGACGCGCTTTATGGCGATGTCCTGCGTCTCTTCGACCTCGGGGATTTTGCGCAGGCGAGTGGCACCCTCTTTCGTACGAAGACGGGCGAGGTCTCACTCCGCGTCGATTCGATCACGATGCTGGCCAAGGCCCTGAACGCGCCGCCGGAGAAATGGCACGGGCTGCAGGATGTCGAAATCCGGTATCGCCAACGCTATGTCGACCTGATCGCCAACGCACCGGTGCGCCGCGTCTTCGAGATCCGTTCCCGGGCCGTCTCGGCGATTCGCCAGTTCCTCGACGGGCGCGACTACCTCGAGGTCGAGACGCCGACGCTCCAGCCACTCTACGGTGGCGCCGCCGCCCAGCCATTCACGACGTATCACAACGCGCTTGGACAAACCTTTTACCTGCGGATCGCGGACGAGTTGTATCTCAAGCGACTCCTGGTCGGTGGCTTCGAGCGGGTCTACGAGATCGGCAAGGATTTCCGCAATGAGGGGATCGACCGAAACCACTCGCCCGAATTCACCATGCTCGAGTTCTACGAGGCGTACGGTGATTACGAGACGATGATGACCACGGTCGAGTCCATGGTCGATCACGTCGCGAACGCCGTGCATGGATCATCGAGATTCATGTTCCGGGGACACGAGATCGATGTCAGCCCGCCTTGGCCCCGGACGACGCTGCGGGACGCGATCCGGGAGAACTCGGGCGTCGACTATGTCGCCTATCCGGATGGGCCGGCGCTGCTTGCCGCCGCGCGTGCCGCCGGCGCCGACATCGACGAAGGTACGGTCTGGCCCCGGATCGTCGACGAGTTGCTCAAGCAATTCGTTCGCCCGCACCAGATCCAGCCGATCTTCCTGACCGATTATCCGGTCGAGCTGTCGCCGCTGGCGAAGCGGAAGCATGACGACCCGAGTCACGTCCAGCGGTTCCAGCCCTTTATTTTTT
>CADCWJ010000101.1 GCA_902806365.1 uncultured Thermomicrobiales bacterium | reverse complement strand
CCGACAGCGGGCGCTGCGTCCTCGTTCGGGCGGGCGCGGATGGCGATTGCGCGGTCGATCTCACGCCGGCGCCCTTCAACGTCCGGAGCCGCGTGCATGAGTACGGCGGCGGCGCTTGGGCGGCATCCGGCGACATCGTGATCTTCTCGCACCACGCCGACAACCGTCTCTACCGCACCGACCTCGCCGGCACGACGCCGATTCCGATCACGCCGGAAGGCGATCTCCGCTTCGCCGACCTCCAGATCGACCGCGCGGGCAACCGCCTCGTCGCCGTGCGTGAGGATCACACCTTCCCGGACGCCGAAGCGGCGAACACCATCGTCCTGCTCACGCTCGACGGCCCCAACAGCGACGGTGGCCAGATCATCATCTCGGGCACCGATTTCGTCTCCACCCCGCGCTTCTCGCCCGACCGTACTGAACTGGCCTGGCTGAGCTGGGATCACCCGAACATGCCATGGGATGGCACCGAGCTGTGGCGCGCCAGGATCGCGGTGGATGGAGCGCTCTCCAACGTCGAGCGCGTCGCTGGCGGGGCCCGCGAGTCGATCTTTCAGCCGGGCTGGGACGGCGAGGGGCGGCTGCTCTTCGTCTCCGACCGGACCGGCTGGTGGAATCTCTACCGGACCGGCACGACCGCGGGAGCCGAGCCGGAACCGCTGACCCCGGTGCAGCGCGAGTTCGGGCTGCCACAGTGGATATTCGGGATGTCGACCTGGGCGCACCTCGCTGACGGTTCGATTGCCTGTGCCTGGACGTCGGACGGCATCTGGTCACTCGGGCGGATCGCGCCAGATAGCGCCGCGGATCGCGCCCCGGACGAATCCGGGCCAGTACCGTACACCCTCCCCTTTACCCACTTCGCGAGCGTCTGCGCCGACCCATCGGGGAGCGCCGTGACCGCCCTGGCAGGGTCGGCGTCGGAACCGATGCGGCTGATCCGGATCGACGCCGCCACGGGCGAGTGGGTGACGCTGGCGACCAGTGTCGATTCCTCGATCGACGAGGCCTTTCTGTCGATCCCCGAGCCGGTTTCCTGGACCGCGCCGGATGGAGCGACCAGCCACGGCTTCTACTACCCCCCGGCCAACGCGGAAACCCGCCCCCCTGACGGAGCGCGGCCGCCCCTGATCGTCGAAAGCCACGGTGGCCCGACCGGAGCAAGCTCCACGGCCTTCGACATCGGGATCCAGTTCTGGACCAGTCGTGGATTCGCGGTGCTCGATGTCAACTACGGTGGCAGCACCGGTTATGGCCGCGCCTACCGCGAGCGCCTGAACGGCCAGTGGGGCATTGTCGATGTCGACGACTGCGTCTCGGGCGCGGCGGCGCTCGTCGAGCGCGGGTTGGTGGATCCGGGGCGCCTCGTGATCCGCGGCGGGAGCGCCGGTGGCTATACCACCCTGGCTGCGCTCACCTTCCGGTCGGTGTTCCGCGCCGGCGTCAGCTACTACGGGATTGGCGACCTCGAAGCAATGGTCAGGGATACGCACAAGTTCGAGTCCCGGTATCTCGACGGGCTGGTCGGTCCCTGGCCGGAAGCGCGCGCGACCTACGTTGCGCGCTCGCCGATCCACCATGTCGACCAGTTGAGCAGCGCGATGATCCTGTTCCAGGG
>CADCWJ010000100.1 GCA_902806365.1 uncultured Thermomicrobiales bacterium | reverse complement strand
CGCCTGAGTGGCAGCGCCGCGGGATCGGATCGCGACTAGTCGAGACGGTGGTGGCCTGGGCGCGGGAATCGGGGTACCGGTCGGTGATCCTGGAGACGACGGTGGAGCAGGAGCCGGCGGTGGCGCTCTACCGCCGGCACCGGTTCGCGGAGATCGGGCGGTCGGCGCTGGAGCGCTACACGCTGGTCTGGATGCGGCACGATCTCGACCGATCGCGATGCGTTTGAATGGCAACCGGTGGCACCTCTGCCACCTCCCGTGCCTGCCTTGGGGAAATCCCGGGATGAATTGGTGCAGCGCGGGCGATGCCGGCGTACGACGAACCGACGGATCGAAGCGGGCGTGTCACATTCGGACGATGCGTGCGTCGGACGGAGTGGGGCGGGCGTGGCCATGCCCGGAAGACCTCCAGGACAGGGAGTGACAGATGGTTCATCCACTGGTTGACCAGTTGCGCTTCACGCGCGATGAGTTCCGGCGCGGGTTGGCTGGCATGGCGGAGGAGGACGCCCAGGCTCATCTCGGATCGTCGAATTGCATAAGCTGGAGTGTCGGGCATCTTGCCTGGCAGGAGCAGCGCTACTTCGTGACGTTTGGCCAGGGGGAGACGATCCTGCCGCAGTTGCCGTCACGCTTCGGGTACGGGTCGCCGCCCTCGACGCCGACCCTGGCCGAGGCGTGGGCGATCTGGGAACGCGTGACGCTGGCGACGGATCGCTGGCTGGAGACGCTGACAGCTGATGATCTCCGGATCCTGGCGCCGCACGATGGCCGCAAGGATGCACCATTGGCCGGCTCGCTGCTGCGCACGACGTACCACTACTGGTTCCACAATGGCGAGAATGCGGCGCTTCGTCAGCAGTTGGGGCACACAAGCCTGCCAACCTTCGTCGGCGAACTCGATGGCAAGGCGTCATACCGCCCGGCCTGACGTGCCGTGCTCGCGGAGGGCCAAGCGGGAACCGGCGGGCCGCATGCTCCCCAGGCATGGAACGGGCCGATCTGTGCCCACGCGACGGAAAGGCCGGGGATGACGATGGCGAAGACGGCGGAACGCGAGGAAGGCAGCACGGGTTTGCCGGCACTGACCCTTCGGGGACAGGAAGGTGGCATGTCCGAACGCCACACCGGACATCGGCATGGCATGGACTCGATGACGCCACGCTGCTTCAGGCAACCCGGGCGCCACCGCCACCGCGGCCACGGTCTGGCGCATGAAGGGAGCAAAGCAGATGCTGACGGAGTTCGACCTGACGCTGAGCGATGGCCGTAGCCTGCACGCGCACGATACCGGCAACCAGTTTGCCGTGTTCTGGCACCATGGCACGCCGAACATCGGCGCCCCTCCCATGCCCCCTCTTCAGTGGCTGCCCGGCTTGGCATCCGGTGGGTGTCGTTCGACCGGCCCGGATACGGCGGATCGAGTCCGCTTCAGGGCCGGGACCTGGTGTCGGTGGCCGTGCGCGTTTCCACCATCGTCGATGCGTTGGGAATCGAGCGGTTTGCGGTGATGGGCCATTCCGGTGGCGGTCCGCACGCGCTGGCATGTGCCGCGCTCCTGCCGGAGCGGGTGCGCCTGGCGATGCCTTGGCTCCTTGCGCTGTCCGGCCTCCGCGACCGCCTGACGGATCGATCGCGGAGCGGGTGACGGCGACGACGCCAGGGCAGTTGGGTCAGGCGGCGACGAGCTCGGCCTTGCGGGCGGCGCGGGCGGTCGTCATCTGCACGGTCCAAAAAACCAGTTCATCGAGCATGGCGGCCGCTGCTTTCTCCTCGGCCTCGCTGAACCGGTAGCGGCCCCCCTCGTCAAGGTTGAGGTAGTAGCTCGGCAGCAGGATCTGGTCGCGGAGGTCGTAGACCTTGAGTTCGGCCATGATCCCGCGCAGGTGCTCGACCGCGCGCGATCCACCGGATGCGCCGCCATAGGAGACGAAGGCGGCCGGCTTGTCGTTCCACTCGTGGAACAGGTAGTCCAGCGCGTTCTTGAGGGCGCCGGAGGTCGAGTGGTTGTACTCCGGCGTGACGAAGACGAAACCGTCCAGCGCGCCGATCCGCTCCTTCCAGGCGATGGTGTGCGTGTTTTGCGGCTCAACCATCAAGGGAGAGCCGGGCTCGTCGAACAACGGCAGCCCGGCTGCCTCGATGTCGACAAGCTCGTAGTCGGCGTCGCTACGGGCATTCGCGAGGTCGAGCAGCCATTGCGCGGGCTGGACGCCGAAGCGGCCGGGACGGGTCGAGCCGACGATGATACCGATGCGTGGCATGGGGCAGTACTCCTGACGGGGCAACGAGAAAACCAATGTACTTACTATAAGTAAGTTGATCCCCGGATGCAACCCGAGTGTCGCCGGGGCGCCTCCTCGCCTGCACCGCCCGCCGTGCGAACGCGAGCAGCCGATCCGCCGTCACGCCGTTCGCCCCGGCGAGGACGTGTGGCCGGCGTGGTCGGCCAGAGCGTGGCGAGCGGCGAACCGCAAGCGGGAAGAAGCCTGCCAGGCCGAATCCATCGACACTCGGGGTAGTCCCGACGACCGATGGACAGGCCAGCGTGGAGAGCCCAGGGATGACGGAAACAGGTGTACAACCCTACACGGTGACGATGAACGGGCCACTCTGGCTGACAATGGAGATCGCGCTGGAGGGTGTCACGCCCGTGGCGGCGCTGACCTGGTTCACGCGGCCCGGCAAGCTCCGGCGATGGTGGGGCCCGCAGGAGATCGAGATCGACCCGGTACCGGGCGGCGCCTACGTCGTGAGTTGGCCGAAACTGGGCTGGACGATGCGCGGCGAGATCGCCAACATGAGCGACACGCACCTCATCTACAGCTGGGCCTGGGATCACGAGCCGGACCTGCCCGCACGGGCGGTGATCATTCGGGCGCGCGAGCAGGATGGCGGGTGCCTGGTGACGATCACGCACGGCCCGTTTCGACCGGGCGAGGCGCTGCCGCACGAGGACGCGGACCGCGCCTCGCATCTCGAAGGCTGGACCAGCTACCTGCCGGAGTTGAAGCGGGTGGCCGAAGCTGGCGGGTGACCCCGCGACGTGTGCAGTCATCTCTGCTGACGACAACGGCTAATCGAGACTTGCTTCGTTCTGCT
>CADCWJ010000099.1 GCA_902806365.1 uncultured Thermomicrobiales bacterium | reverse complement strand
GAAGGTCACGGTCTTTACCGGCGTGTCCGGTTCCGGGAAATCGTCGCTGGTCTTCGACACCATCGCGGCCGAGGCGCAGCGCCAGCTGAACGAGACCTTCACCGCCTTCGTGCAAGGCTTCCTGCCGCACTACGGCCAACCGGATGTAGACGGCATCGAGCACCTGAACGCGCCGATCATCATCGACCAGAAGCGGGTCGGGGGCGGCTCGCGTTCGACGATGGGAACCTACACGGATATCACCGCGTCCTTGCGGCTGCTCTTCTCGCGGGTGGGGCAACCCTCCGCGGGACCGGCCTACGCCTTCTCGTTCAACACGCCGCAGGGGATGTGCCCGGAGTGCGAAGGGTTCGGCAAGACCGTGCAACTCGACCTGGACAAGTTTCTGGACCGCGACAAGTCCCTCAATGGTGGGGCGATCCTGCACCCGGAGTTCAAGGTCGGCAAGTGGATGTGGAAGATGTACCCGCTCTCGGGCCTCTTCGACAACGACAAACCGATCAAGGATTACTCCGACGAGGAGCTCCACGCCCTGCTCTACGGCGCGGACGTGAAAGTTTCCTGGGGCGAATTCGGCTCGAAGTACGAGGGGCTCGTCGAACGCTTCACGCGCATGTATATCAAGAAGGACGCGGCGGCGATGTCCGAACGCAACCGGGCCATCTTCGAAAGTTTCACCACCTCGCGGACCTGCCCGGTCTGCCATGGCGCCCGGCTCAACCAGGCGGCCCTCGATTGCCGAATTCGTGGCCGGAATATCGCCGAACTCTCCGACCTGGAAGCGACGGAGTTGATCGAGTTCCTCGGCGACTTCACCGAGCCGGTCGCCGCGAAACTGGCCGCCGCGCTCACCGAACGCTTGCAGCACCTCGTGGACATCGGGCTCGGATATCTGAGCCTCAGCCGGGAAACCGCTACTCTGTCGGGCGGCGAGTCGCAGCGCGTGAAGATGATCCGGCACCTCGGGAACAGCCTGACCGAGATGCTGTACATCCTCGACGAACCGAGCGTGGGGCTGCACGCGCGCGACGTCGCCCGCCTGACCAGCCTCCTGAAGAAGCTGCGCGACAAGGGCAACACCGTGCTGGTCGTGGAGCACGATCCGGATGTGATGG
Organism: uncultured Thermomicrobiales bacterium; assembly: GCA_902806365.1. Taxonomy (GTDB): domain Bacteria; phylum Chloroflexota; class Chloroflexia; order Thermomicrobiales; family UBA6265; genus CADCWJ01. The sequence goes on along the minus strand of CADCWJ010000099.1, from coordinate 442 downwards.
CCATCGCGGATTGGATCGTGGACATCGGCCCGAAGGCGGGGACGCACGGCGGTGAGGTGGTCTTTGCGGGGGGCTTCGAAGCCCTCAAGGGGGCCGACACCCTCACGGGGCAGTTCCTGCAGCAGCACCTGCCGATCAAGCGGAGGGTGCGGCAGCCGACCGGAGGGCTGCCGATCGAGAACGCCACCCTGCACAACTTGAAGGGGGTCGCGGTGAGCATCCCCACCGGCGTCCTGACCGTCGTGACGGGAGTCGCCGGTTCGGGCAAGAGCACGCTGATCAATGATGTCTTCCTGGCGCAGCACCCGGACGCGATCGTGATCGACCAGTCTCGCGTGACGGCCAATAGCCGCTCGGCCCCGGCCACCTACACCGGGATCATGGACGACATCCGGCAGTCGTTCGCCAAGGCCAACGGGGTCAGCGCCTCGCTCTTCAGCTT
>CADCWJ010000098.1 GCA_902806365.1 uncultured Thermomicrobiales bacterium | reverse complement strand
GGATGAAGCGGGTCGATCTGCTTGACGAGATGCAGGTCGACGACGGCACGATCGTCGAAGCCGAGCCCGGTGGCGAGCGCATCGAGCGCGATCTTCAGCCCGCCATCGAGATCGCGACGCATGGGGGTCTCGAAGTAGAACGTGAGATAGACACCGATCAGTGAATCAGCGAAGGCGCGCTCGACCGCCGGGACGAGCTCGCCCCGCTCGCGCCGGGTGTTGAGATACTTCGTAACATCGCGCTTGAAGGATTGCGCGGCCTTGCTCAGGACGCGCCGCCTGCCGACCGTGACGTACTGATTGTTGACGCCTGGCGGCAGCGGCAGCGTCAGCGACAGCGAGACGGGATGGGCGGTCATCCGGCGAGCAGGAGTGGTTCGATCTCGCGAACGATTGCCCAGACATCGCAATCCTGGTTGGCAAGCATGACGAACGTCATGTCGCGATCGGGATAATGCGCGAAGTTGGCGGCAACGCCCGCGTTCTGCCCCTCCTTCTCGATCGAGATGATGCGATCGTCCGGCGCGACACGGTACTCGAACCCGAACCCGTTCATGAACCGATGGTCGGCACCATCGCGCACCAGTACGTGAGGACGGCGGAGCAACGCCGTGGCGTCCTCGCCGAGGAGCTTGCCAGCGAGAACCGCGCGGATGAACGTATCGAGGTCGAGCGCGGTGACGGTTGCGCCGCCGTCAGGAGAACCGATCGGCGGATAGGAATAGATGTTCTTTCTCCACTCCATCGTTCCATCGTCTCGCGTCACGCGCTTGTAATGCTCGGCAAGATCGGGGCTTGTCCCGTCCATCGCACAGAACTCCGCGCCGTGCATCCCGGCACGGCGGAAGATGTGCTCCTTCACATACTCCCGGTAGGACATCCCGCTCTCTTTCTCGATCATGAGGCCAAGCAGCACGAATGCGCAGTTGTTGTAGCGGACGCCCGCGCCGGGCGCGAACACAGGTTCTTTCCAGGCGAACTGCGGGAGGAAGTCGATGGTCTCCCGAATGGCATAGTTGGGCTTGTCGACGAAGAGCGCCTCGTACGATTCACCGGCTTCCTCGTCCGCGTCGTCGGCGATTCCCGATGTGTGCGTCAGCAACTGGAAGACGGTGACGGCATCGGAGATCGCCGTGTCTCCCCGTTCGAGAAAGGGCATCACGGCGGTATCGAGCGCGAGCCGCTCCTGCTCGATGAGTTGCATGATCGCGGTGGCGGTGAAGAGCTTGGTGACTGACGCGATGTCGAACCGGGTCGCGACCGTGTTGGGGATCGCGAAGCCCCGGTGCGCGAGCCCGAACGCACGGTGGTAGACGGTGTCGCGGCCCCGAGTGACGAGGCAGACACCGGAGAAGTCCCCATCCTTGACGGCCCGTTCGAGTACATCGTCAATCTGATCGCGCACCGTCATCGTCTCCCCCAGGCCCCCTTATTCCTCGGACCGGCGGAGGTGGGCGACGATCTCGACGTGATGGGTCTGCGGAAACATGTCGAAGCCCTGGACATCGACGACCTCGTACCCGCCGTCGACCAGGCCGCGAATGTCCCGCGCGAACGTGGCGGGATCGCAGGAGACCGCCGCGACATGGGCCGGCTTGAGCCGGAGCAGGTGCTGGATCGTCTCCTTGCCGGCACCGGTCCGGGGTGGATCGAACACCGCCAGCGCGACCCGTCCGATCGGCGAGCGATCCCCCGCGATCCAGTGCTCGACCGGCGCGGTCACGAACCGGCCATTGCGGAGCCCTGCCGTCTCCAAATTCTCCTCGGCGTACTTCGTGGCTGATAGCATGCTCTCGACTCCGACCACGCGCGGGAAGCGCCGCGCCAGGGAAACGGTGAACAACCCAACCCCGCAATAGAGATCCAGCGCGATCCCGTCGCTGCGACGGGCGACATCGGCGATCTCGTTGACCCGATCAAGGACCGCCTGGGTCACCGGGATGTTGGCCTGGAAGAAGCACTCCGCCGAGAACCGGAACACATCCTCGCCGATCTGGCGCATCACGAGGCGGGATTTCGCGGTATTCGTCGGTTCCAGCACGCTCCCCGCGTCGCCGCTGACCGCGCGATACTCGCGGGCCGCCTTGGGCACCAGGTTCGCCGCCTTGTCGTCGCGCAGGGTCGTCAGGAGCGCCTGGACTTCCGGGGTCAGGACCGGGCTCTCGGCGACATCGACGACCCGGTGGCTGTTCGGGGCGAAGTAGCCAACCGCGCCGGTCTCGTGATCGATCTGGAACTCGGCGCGGGTCCGGTATTCCCATTCCTGTGGGGAAGCGGTGATCGGGATCTCCGGCACCGGATCGAGCTTGGCGATCCGGCGCAGGCTGTCGGCGATCGCCCCGGCCTTCACTTCGAGCTGGTCGGCGTAGGCGAGATGCTGGAGATCGAGCCCGCCGCTGGCAGCGTAGTCGGCGACCCGTGGCGCGATCCGGAGTGGCGACGGCTCGAGGATCTCCTCGATCTCGGCGTGGGCGACCGTGCCCTGGAGCCGTCCGATCCGGACCCGGACGGTGTCACCGGGAGCAGTCAGCGGCACGAAGATTGTCATTCCGTCGGCGAACCCGATCCCGCGGCCTTCACCGACGATGCGGTCGATCGTGACATCGACGGGCGGGCCGGGCACCCGGCCCTCGGCGAGCCGCTGGGGACGGCGCCCGGATCGGTGCTGGTTGGGTCTCGGACCGCCGGGTGGGCGGCGAAAGGATCGTGCCGGTTTTTCTGGAGGAGCGGAGCTCATGTTGGAATGGTCCTGTGGTGAAGGCGTCAACGTGCCCGTGCCCGGAACGCCTCTCGTGGTCTGTAGCGATCAGTAGGTGCCGGGTATGCTTCCCGTCGTGCCGTATTGATGCACGATCCGGGCGGGGATGATCCCCTCATTGTACCGGCCCGGCGCGTGCAGCCGGCGGCGTTGCCTTTCCGGTGCAGCGTTCAGGAAATGCCGTGTCCCTCGAACCGTCGACCGAAGCGATCGAGCCGGAGAGCACACGGCGCATGGCTGTCCTGATCTCGGGAGCCGGCCGGACGCTGGAGAATCTGCTCCGCGCCATCGAGCGCGGGGAGCTCGACGCGCGCGTCTGCGTCGTCATCAGCTCGGTGCCGGGTGTGCGCGGACTCGAGATTGCGGCGACCGCCGGCATTCCGGCAATTGCGGTTCAGCGATCGTCGTTCGGATCGCTGGAGGCCTACAGCGAGGGCATCCACGCCGCCGCCGCCCCGTATGAGCCCGAGTTCTTCGTGATGGCCGGGTTTCTCCGCAAGATGCTCGTCCTGCCCGGGTGGGAGGGCCGGATCCTCAACATCCACCCGGCCCTGCTTCCGGAGGCGGCGCCCTATGCGGCGGGGCGGGGCCTGTTCGGCGAGCGGGTGCACGCGGCGGTGCTCGCCAACGGAGATCGGGTCTCCGGCGCGACTGTCCACGTGGTGACGGACGACTACGACGCCGGGCCACCGCTCGCCCGCGTGGAGGTTCCGGTGCACGCGGGCGATACGCCCGGGACGCTGGCGGCGCGGGTTTTCGCTGCCGAGTGCACGCTTTATCCAGCGGTGATCCGGGACTTCATCAGGCGGTTGCCAGCCGATGCACCGGTTGACGGTCAGGATACCGGAG
>CADCWJ010000097.1 GCA_902806365.1 uncultured Thermomicrobiales bacterium | reverse complement strand
CGCCGAGCACGCGAATGTACAGCCGCATTCGGGGGCAAGCGCCAATCTGGCCGCATTTTTCTCGCTGCTTAATCCGGGAGACAAGATCCTCGGGCTTAATCTTGCCGAAGGCGGGCACCTCACCCACGGCAAGGACGTGAACTTCTCCGGTCGGTTCTTCGACGCCCACTTCTACGGCGTGGATCCCGTCAGCGGCTTGATCGATTACGATCAAGTGTTGGCCAAGGCACGGGAAGTCCGCCCGCGAGCGATCATTTGTGGAACGAGTGCATACAGCCGGATCATCGACTTCAAGCGTTTTCGGGAGATTGCCGATGAGGTCGGGGCATTCCTGTTCGCGGACATCGCCCATATCGCGGGGCTGGTCGCGGCCGGGGAGCATCCATCGCCGGTGGGCCATGCGCATATTACCACTTCCACCACACACAAGACACTTCGCGGACCGCGGTCGGGCTTCATCGTCACCAGCGAGGAGTACGGCGCGGGCGTGGACAAGACGGTGTTCCCCGGCATGCAGGGTGGCCCGCTGATGCACGTGATCGCGGGCAAGGCGATTGCCTTCAGAGAGGCGCTTCAGCCTTCGTTCCAGGGCTACGCGCGCCAGATCGTCCTCAACGCCAAGGCGATGGCCTCGGCGTTCATCGAGCGCGGGTTCCCCATCATCTCCGGGGGAACCGACAATCATCTCATGCTGGTCGATGTGGGTTCGATTGGAATCAGCGGGCGCAAGGCAGAGCGGCTGCTGGATACCGTCGGCATCTCGACCAACCGGAATACGATCCCGGGAGACACCCGGTCGGCGTTACTCGGCAGCGGTGTCCGGATCGGGACTCCCGCCATTACGACGCGGGGCTTCGAAGAGGCAGACTGCGTGCAAGTCGTGGACTTCATCACCCGAGCCCTCCGATCGCCAGACGACGAGGCTGAGCTTGCGCGAATCGGCGCCGAGGTCAAGGACCTGACGTCGGGATTTCCAGTACCGGGAATCGACCGTGACTCCCTGACCTAGCCGATGGCTCCGGCTGATTCGTCCCGCGCCTGGAGACGGGCAGTCTGGTTTCCGCGGCACCTGCCCGAAACGCTCCGGGGTTCTTGACCATCATCTTGACGGAAATCAGGCAAGGCGAAGATCGGTGAGCAACGTCCAGATTGCCGTCTTCGTCTTCCTTGTGACAACCGTGACATCGGT
>CADCWJ010000096.1 GCA_902806365.1 uncultured Thermomicrobiales bacterium | reverse complement strand
GCGAGGAGCGCGCTCCGGAGTGGCGCGCGACGCCGAACAGCCCGGGCACCTTCGCGTCGCCTGCATAGCGGCCGGAAAACCGGCGACGCCGTTCACACATCCACAGACAAGTAGCCCCGAGCGATAGCCTCGGGGCTGTCCCCCTCTCCCGTCCTCGACGCCATCATCTGGAGCCCATCATGCCCGACTGTCGTCATCTGCTCAAAGCCGCCACCATTGGGGGCGTGTTCCTCGGATCCGTTCTGACGCACCAAGCGGTCGCCCAGACCGCAACTCCAGCAGCGATGTCGGCAAGCGATCGCATGAACGAGCTTGGGCCGGAGAACGGAATGATCGCGCTGCGAGCAGGGCTCTGGGACGTGACAGAGACCCGCTGGCCCGCACCCGGGGCCGCTCCGGTGACGACCACCGGGCTGGTGGCGGAGCGCGTGATAATGGGGTCGCTGCTCCAGGAATTCCTCCGACCACCTTCCGACACTGCTCACAATGACGTCAAGCGCACCGACCTGCTATCCTTCAACCGAGTGGAGGGCCGCTGGAAGTACGTCTCGTTCGACACGCGGGCACCCGTTGGGCTGATGCCGGCCTTGAGCGCCGTCCCGGGTGACGGCTCTAGCATCGAAATCGTTTTTGAGCCCTTCGCGATCACTGGGCCCGGAACCCAGGTCACGGGCCAGATGCTGCGGATGGAGCAGACCATCAGGTACGAGGGTCCCGATCGGGATGTGAAGGAGCAATATTTCACACTGGCCGACGGCACCGGCAGGAAGTGGCTCGCACACCAATACGCCTACGTCCGCCGGCCCTGATGAGCAGGCAGCCGGATCACAGGAGAGCGCGATGGACGTGAAGCTGGACGGGCGGGTCGCCCTGATTACGGGCGGCAGTAAAGGGCTCGGCCTTGCCATCGCGATCCGCTTGGCCGCGAGCGGGGCAGACGTCGCGATGCTCGCGCGTCGACCCGACGTGCTGGCAGAGGCCCGCCAGGTCGTCCAGGCGACCGCAAAGGGCCGGGTGCACATCGTCACCTGTGATGTCTCACAGGCGGACGAGGTTGCACGCGCCTACGACGACGTCCTCCGTGCGTTCGGACGGGTGGATATCTTGGTCAACAATGCCGGGACGGCACAAACAGGGGCGTTTCCCTCCATCACGGATGAAGTCTGGCAGGCTGATCTCGATCTTAAGCTGTTCGCCGCCATCCGTCTCTCGCGGCTGGCCTGGCCGGGGATGGTCGAACGCCGTTGGGGTCGGATCATCAACGTGCTCAACACGCTCGCCAAGACCCCCAGATCCGGCTCATCTCCGACGTCGGTCTCCCGTGCGGCAGGATTGGCGCTCACGAAGGTACTCGCCGGCGAGG
>CADCWJ010000095.1 GCA_902806365.1 uncultured Thermomicrobiales bacterium | reverse complement strand
GCCCACCTTTCCCGTCAGCCGGCCTCCCTGGAGAATGACGCAATGATCGACCTCGCGATGGCGGAGGCGGCCGTGATCGTGGCGAAGCCTTGAGGCCCGCACAGGATCCGTTCGCGGCCATACGGCGGGCGCTGGCCGCCGAGCCGGACGCGGTGGCCAACGATGCGGAGAACATTCGTGCCGATGGCGAGACTGCGCCGCGGCTCCGGCTCGACCCGGACCGCGCGCGCCGCACTGGTATCCCCGAAGTCGTGCTCGCCGAGCGCAAGACGACGGCGGATGTGGCCCGCTCGTTGATGCATCTTGCGAGCGCGTCGGGACGGGCACTCGCCAGCCGCGTCCGTCCTGAGCAGGCGGCGGAGCTTCCGGGGTTGATCGACCCAGCCTATACGTTGTCGCTGGACAGCGAGGCACGAATTGCGCTGGTCACGCTCGGCAATGCGCGCCCCGAACCGGGTGGAGGTCGAGTTGCCGTCATCAGTGCCGGCGCGTCCGACCGCCCGGTCGCGCGCGAGGCCCAGGTGATGGCCGAGGAGATGGGCAGCGACGTAATGTGGGTCGCCGATGTCGGCGTCGCTGGGCTGCACCGGCTGATCCGCCCGTTACAGGATGTCGTGGCGTTCGACGCCGACGCGGTAATCGTCGCGGCGGGAATGGATGGCGCGTTGCCGGCGGTGGTTGCCGGGCTGGTGCCGATCCCGGTCATCGGCCTGCCGGTCAGTGTCGGCTACGGCTACGGTGGTGACGGGACGGGGGCATTGATGTCGATGCTCCAGTCCTGCGCGCCGGGGATCGCCGTCGTCAACATCGACAACGGCATCGGGGCTGGTTCGATGGCGGCCCTGATCGCGCGGCGCGCCGCCGTCTCCCGGGTTCCCTGACCGTTTAGCCGGTTCACCTGGCCATCGCCGCCAGAAGAATCTCCGCGGCGGCCTGCGGCGTCCGCACCCTGGACGTAATCTCGTCCACCAGCGCCTCGAACTGGCCGCTTTCGCCGGCTCGATCCCTGGATCGCATCAGCAGTCCCGACCGAACGCGGCTGGCCAGCTCCGTTGTCGCGTTTCGGCGCAAACGCCCATCAAGCTCTCCCGAAGCGGCCAACCACTCCCGGTGTCGTTCGATCTCCGCGATCAGGTCGTCAATTCCGGTGCGGCTGGTCGCGCTGGTCTTGACCACCGGTGAAGACCACGATCCGGGGTCGATTGCGTCGTCGAAGTTCAGCGTTCGGAGGCGGCGGAGGTCGCTCGCCAGCTCGCTCGCCTCCGGCCGGTCGGCCTTGGCGATCACGATGATGTCGCCGATCTCCAGCGCCCCGGCTTTCAGCGTCTGCACGCCGTCGCCCATGCCTGGCACCTGGACCAGAAGGGTCGTCAGCGCGAGCCGGGCGATCGCGACCTCATCCTGGCCCGTGCCGACGGTCTCGATGATCACCGGGTCGAAGCCGGCGGCGTCGAAGACGTTGGCTACTGCGAGGGCATTCTGGGCCAGACCGCCGCCAAACCGGCGGGACGCCATGCTCCGGATGAATACCCCCGGATCGGCGTGCCACTCGGTCATCCGGATCCGGTCGCCAAGCATTGCGCCACCGGTGAGCGGGCTCGTTGGGTCGATCGCGATGATGGCGACCTTTGCTCCGCGCGCCCGGTAGGCCCGGAGCATCTCGTTCACCAGCGTCGACTTGCCGGCGCCCGGGGGACCGGTAATTCCGATCAGGTGCGCGCTTCCCCCTCGGGGGTAGAGATGAGCGAGGGCGGCGCGGCCGATCACGTCGTCATTCTCGACACGGGTCAGGAGCCGGGCCAGCGCTGCGAGATCACCGCCGAGCACCCGCGCCGAGAGGCTGGTTCTGGCATCGGGGCCGGGCATGGTTCAGGCCGTATCGGTGCGCGACGGCGCATGGTCGCGCACAAACGCGATCGCGGTCTGCAAGGGGGTGCCCGGTCCAAAGACCGCCGCCACGCCCATCGCCTTGACCGCCGCGATGTCGTCCTCGGGAATCGTGCCGCCGGCCACCACCAGCACATCCTTGCGACCCACGGCCTCCAGCGCGGCCATGATTGGCGGGAAGAGCGACATGTGCGCGCCCGAGAGAATACTCAGTCCAACGACATCGACATCTTCCTGGAGGGCGGCGTTGGCGATCATCTCGGCGGTCTGGAAGAGCCCGGTGTAGATCACCTCGAACCCGGCGTCCCGGAACGCCCGGGTCAGCACCTTGGCCCCCCGGTCGTGGCCGTCGAGCCCCGGCTTGGCGACGAGGATCCGGATCGGGCGCCGCTCGTCGACAGCGGTTGGGTCGTCTGCCATGTCGCTCCCGCTCCTTTTTGGTCAGCCGCCACCATGGTCATGGAACCCCGCGCCACTCTTGCGCCCAAGCCGGCCTGCCGCCACCATCTGCCGCAGCATCGGCGCGGGGCGGTACTTGTCCCCGAACTCGCCGTGCAGCACCTCCAGGATTCCGAGGCAGACATCGAGCCCGATCAGGTCGGCCAGCGCAAGCGGTCCCATCGGGTGCGAGGCGCCCAGCCGCATCACCCTGTCGATGTCCTCCGCCGTGGCGACACCCTCTGACAGGCAGAAGATCGCCTCGTTGATCATCGGCAACAGCAGCCGGTTGGCGACGAACCCCGGTGCGTCGGCCACCTGCACCGGCGTCTTGTCGATTCGCTCCGCCAGCGCCATGACCGTGGCCACCGTCTCGTCGCTGCTCTGCAACCCCCGGATCACCTCGACCAGCTTCATCACCGGGACCGGATTGAAGAAGTGCATCCCGGCCACTCGCTCCGGATTGGCGACGCTCCCGGCCAGCGCCGTAATCGAGATCGACGACGTGTTGCTGACCAGGATGACCTCGGGGGCGACGATGTCCGAGACGCTGGTGAACACCTCGATCTTTGTCGGAAGCGACTCGTTGACCGCCTCGATCACCAGATCGCAGGCGGCGAGATGTTCGATCCGGGTCGACCCTTCGATCCGGGCCAGGATCTGGTCGCGCCGCTCGTCCGTGATCCGCTCCTTCGTGACGAGCCGTTCGAGGTCCGCCGTGATCGCCACCAGGCCCCGATCCAGCCAGCTTTCCGACTGATCGATCAGCACGACATCCAGCCCGGCTCGCGCCGCGACCTGGGCGATCCCGCCGCCCATCGTGCCGGCGCCAACGACGCCGATCGTCACGATCGCCGCGGCACCGTCCCGCGCAAGGTGCTCGTTTGAATCCCGTTCCATCGTCGCTCCCATCCCTCAGGGGGACCCGCCGGCGCTCCGGTCGACGAGCGGCTGGTTCGCTGGATCGTTGCCGATGTTCATCGCTTCGAGAATGCCGCGATCGTGCCAGATCTCGGCCAGGTCCGCCGCCGTGCTCACGATCCGGGCCAGGTCTTCCCGTTCCGACGGCGCGAAGCGCGACAGGACGTGCGCGATGGGCGCGTTCGTACCCCGTCCGATCCCGACCCGGAGCCGGGCGATCTCCTGCGTTCCGAGCATGCCAAAGATCGACTTGAGCCCGTTGTGGCCGCCCGCGCTCCCGCGCGCCCGGATCCGGATTTGCCCGAACGGAATGTCGAGGTCGTCGACCACGATCAGCACCTGCTGCGGCGCGGCCTTGTACCAGTTGGTCACTTCCCGGACCGCGACCCCGCTCTCGTTCATGTAGGTTTGCGGCTTGACCAGGATGAACCGCCCGCCAGCGCGCCGCGCCTCGCTTACCTCGGCCTTGAACCGTCGCCGGGATTCCGGCGCCGACACCCGCTTCGCCAGCTCGTCGATCACGAAGAAGCCGAGATTGTGCCGGGTATCGGCGTAGCGGCCACCCGGATTCCCAAGCCCGACGACAACGCGCACGTCCGGTTTCGCATTCGGATCAGCGGGCATGGCAGAGGTATCCTCGTCGGTCGGTGAGGCGCTGGCGGCTCGGTCTGGAAAGATCAGGCGACGAAGCGCAGAGAGGATCGGCACGGTGCACTCCGGACTGACGACGGCGCACCCACGATCTCGACCAGACGCCGTATACTGCTGAAAGCATTGTGACACGGCTGCCCGCTTTGATCCCTTTGGATTGGGCGTTGCCACCACTCCCGATCGAACGATCCTGATTGAACCGCGCGAAACCCGGGTGAGTAACGATGAACATCTTCGGTGTGGGCGGTCTCGAGATTCCGATCATCGCGATCGCTGCCCTCCTTATCTTCGGACCGGGCAAGCTCCCGGAGGTCATGGGCCAGGCCGGCAAGCTGGTGCGCGACTTCCGGCGGATGTCCGCCGAGCTGACCGGCGAGTTCGAGAAGACGATCGCCGAGGCGAAGGATATCGGCTCCTCGATCCAGAGCGAGGTCGGCGGGATGTCGAAAGAGGTCAATTCTGTCGCCGATAGCGTCAAGAAGGATCTCGGGATGAAGGGCGCGCCTGCGCGCAAGCCGGGCATCACGTCCAAATCCGCCGCGGCGACCAAGAGCACAGCGCCGGCGACCGCGAAGACGACCTCGAAAGTCGGCGGCAAATCGACGACGACCGCCCCGAAGTCGACGACCACGAAAGCCACGACCGCGAGCACCGCCTCCAAACCTGCCGCCAAGGCAACCGACGCCACAACGACGCCAGCGGCATCAACCACGAAAAAACCGGCGACCGCCGCGACCGTCAGCAAAAAGCCGGCGATCCCGGTTGCCTCCCGCGAGGACCCGGCAGCCGGGATCTCAATGTTCGAGCCGGCCGTGATCGAGCGTTCCCGCCGCTCCCGGATCGCAACGCCGTCCGCTATCGGGGAGCGCACCCCGCGCGGTTTCGCGCGCGACCCCCAGCCGACGACGCCTGCGGTCGTCGCCAGCGCAGTGGTCGAACCGGCACCGGCAGTGGTGGACGATCCCCTCGCTCGCGCCCGGCGACGTCGGCGGGCCGCTGGCTACGCCCAACGGTCGGCCTGACATTGATGTTTCCAGGCCCTTCCCGCCGCAGTCCAATCCGGAGTACGCTCATCTCGGCCGTGAGCCACATGTGGTGAACCCTGTCCGGAATGCATCGTCGTCGCTGGCCGAATCGAGTGCGCTCGGTGGCCGGTTTGGGTTCGACCTGCTCGCCGAGGACGCCGGCACCTACGCTCGCCGCGGCAGGATCCGGACGACCCGTGGCATGATCGAGACGCCGGCGTTCATGCCCGTCGGCACTCAGGCGACCGTCAAGACTCTTTCGCCGCAAGAAGTCGCCGGAACAGGCGCAACAATACTGCTCGCCAATACCTATCACCTGATGCTGCGGCCGGGAGTCGGGACGATCCGGGATGCCGGTGGTCTGCACCGCTTCATGGCCTGGCACCGTCCGATCCTGACCGACAGCGGCGGCTTCCAGGTCTTCAGCCTTGCCGCCAATGCCAGGGTCCGGGAGGAGGGCGTAACGTTCGCATCGCATATCGATGGGTCGCGATGGACGATGACGCCCGAATCGGCGGTTGAGCTCCAACTTGCCTACGGCTCGGACATCATGATGCAGCTCGATCACGTGCTTGGGCTCCCTGCCGAGCATGGCCCGATCCGCGACGCCACCGAGCGCAGCGCGCGCTGGCTTGACCGCTCGGTCGCCGCCTACGAGGCCCAGGCAGGCGGGAAGAGCCGTTCGGTACTGTTCGGCATCCAGCAGGGTGGCATGGAACCGAACCTGAGGATCGAGAGCGCGCGACGTGTTGCCGCCGCCGATGTCGCCGGGTGCGCCGTCGGCGGCCTCAGCGTTGGCGAACCAAAACCGGTGATGGCCGAGATGCTCGAGATTTCGACGCCGCATCTCCCGCGAGAAAAGCCACGCTACCTGATGGGCGTCGGCTCACCGGAGGACCTCTGGCACTGCGTTGCCCGCGGAATCGACATATTCGACTGCGTGCTGCCAACCCGCTCCGCCCGCAACGGCGGGCTCTATACGCCGGATGGCCGGGTCACGATCACGAACTCCCGCTTCCGGAACATGCATGCCCCTGTCGACGAGACCTGCGATTGCCTGGCGTGCACCGATTTCACCGCTGCCTATCTGCACCACCTCTTCCGCGCCGGGGAGATTTTCGGAATGCGCCTCGCCTCGCTGCACAACCTCAGGTTTCTGGCCCGGCAGACCGAGCGGATTCGCAAGACGCTCGACGCCGGAACGTTCGCCTCCGCGTTTGCGGAGTTCGATGCGCGCTACGTTCCGGTCGAGCGGCGTGGCCGGGCCGGCGTGCTGGCCCCGCGCAACGGCTCGACCGCGGTGGCGTCGACGTGAGCGAATCCACCTCCTCCACGAGCCGCCGCCGGTATGCCGCCGACCCTGAGCTCGAACCTCGGGACGGGCCAGGCTGGTACCGCCCAAACTTTGATCCGGAAGAGGAGGGCGCGGTCGCGATCGGTGTCGACCTCATCGAGATCGCTCGCATCGAGCGCACCTATCGCGACTTCGGCGAGCGCTTTCTCAAACGTGTCTACACCGAGCGCGAGCGCGAGCGCTACCGGGGGCGGGTCAACGAGCTCGCCGCCCGTTTCGCGGCCAAGGAGGCGACCTCCAAGGCACTTGGAACCGGTATCATCGGGATCCGGTGGCGGGAGATGGAGATCCTCCCCAACCGGCGCGGAAAACCCATCCTGATCCTGCATGGCCGCGCTGCCGAGCGCGCCCATCAACTCGGCCTGACCGACTTCAGCGTCTCCCTCACGCATTCGCGGACGGATGCGATGGCGTTCGTGGTTGCCGTCAACCGCGCTCGCGCGCCGGCAGCCGCCACTATTCTCGCGGCCCGTCCACCCGGCGACTCGTAGTGGCCTTTTCCGTACGCGGCGCAGATGCCCCTGGGAGCGCAAAGGTCCCGGTGGAACCGACATCCAGAGGACTCATCCGGCGTGGGTGGGACGTACGTTGACCAACAGGAAGACCAGCGTGACAGACGATTCATCCTCCATGAGACCCGACCTCAGTGGTGACGCAACATTCATCGACGAAGCCCGGGTACGGGCGGCGCTTCCGCGACGCACCACGAACGCGCACAAGTGGGGCGTGGGCGGTGTCGTCGTGGTAGCAGGATCCCCTGCCTATCCGGGAGCCGCCGCAATGACGTGCCGCGCCGCGGGACGGGCCGGTGCCGGGATCGTGATGCTTGCCACGAGCAGGGGAGTGATCGGCGCGATCGCCGCCGCGATCCCGGAGGTGGCCTACATCCCGCTTCCCGAGACCGAGTCCCTGAGCGGTGCGCATCGGGCGAACGAGCTGATCGGCGAGCAGGTTGCCAAGTCCCGCGCTGTCGTGATCGGTCCGGGACTCGGCGCCGACGAGGCGACAGACGGGCTTTTGGGCGGCCTGTTCGGCCAGACGCAAAAAGGTGCCAGCGCCCGCGGTGGAATCGGCTTTGCCGTTCCCACGACCTCAGCTACCGCTGCTCCGGAACCGGCACGCGGAGGGCTCTTCGACCACGATGGCCTGCACGTCGTAATCGATGCCGATGCGTTGACGTGGCTCGCCCGCCAACCGGATTGGTGGCAACGGATTCCCCCGCAGCGCGCCATCCTGACCCCGCATCCGGGAGAGATGAGCCGTTTGCTCGACATCTCCGTAGACGATGTCCTGAAGGATCCGGTCGCCTGCGTGACCGACGCCGCCAAACGCTGGAACCAGGTTGTCGTGCTCAAGGGCGGGTACACGGCAGTCTCCAATGGGACCGCGACACTCGTCGCCGACCTCGCCGCGCCGTCGCTCGCGACCGCCGGAAGCGGTGACGTGCTCGCTGGCACGATCGGAGCGCTGGCCGCGCAGGTCGGGTCGCCCCTCGACGCCGCGATGATTGCGTTGCACGTCGGACCGCGCGCGGCCAATCGCCTCGAAGAGCGTTTCGGCCCGCTCGGGGTGATCGCCCCGGACCTGCCGGAGGCGATCGCTTCCGAGCTGGCACTGCTCTCGGATTCCTGATGGCGGGTTGGCGGTGAACGAAAGGGCTCGATCTTCGTGTCAGAATCCAGCGACAATCCGAACGTCACCGCGATCATGCGCCGAAACGCCCCGTTCGCCGCGCCGGAAGATTCGATCGCCACGGTCGCCCGGCTGCTCGTCGAGCACCGCCTGCCCGGTCTGCCGGTCGTGGAAAACGGTGAGCTGATCGGAATCATCACGGAGGTCGATCTCATTGTGCGGCAGGCAGATGTCGAAGTGCCGACCCCGGTGCCATTCTTCGATGCCATCTTCATTGCCGATGCCGGTCCCGATTTCGACGAGGAGCTTCGCCGCGTTCTGGCCGTCGACGCCCGTCACCTGATGACCGCGCCAGTCGTGAGCGTCCGATCGTCGGCGACGCTCTCCGAGATCGCGACGCTCATGGTCGACCGCAATGTCAACCCGCTGCCGGTACTCGATGACCAGTTACAGCTCATCGGGCTTGTCTCACGAGCCGATCTCGTTCGTGTGATTTCGTCGCTCGAGAATCAGGAATCCTGACAGATGACCGAGCTTGCGACGCGACCGCTGGACGCCATAACCGGGCAGTGGGATGGCCGTCCGGTCGTCGGCGTGATCGATCTCGACGCCCTCGCCATCAACATCGTCACCCTGCGCAGCCTGATCGGTGCGGGAACGAGGCTGATGGCCGTGGTCAAGGCGAACGCGTACGGTCACGGGGCCATAGCGATCGCCCGGGCAGCCCTCGCCACTGGAGCCGACGAGCTGGCGGTGGCGACCGTTGATGAAGCGGCTCAGCTCCGGAGCGCGGGGATCGCGGCTCCCATCCTCGTCTTTGGCGCGATTGGCAGAGTCGAGCGCGCCCGCGCGATCGGGCACGACTTGGCGCTCGTCGTGTCCGATCTCTCGTTCGCGCATGCACTCGCGGCGGACGCCAAAGTACAGGGACGCAAGGAGGAGAACCCCGTGCCGGTTCACCTCAAGATCGATACCGGCATGCACCGCTTCGGTGCCACTCCCGACCGGGTGCTCGATATCGCCAGGGCGATCGTCAGCCATCCCGAGCTCCGGCTTGCCGGAGTCATGACCCATCTCGCCGCGTCGGACGATCCTGACCCGACGTTCGCGATGGAACAGGCTGCAACCTTCGACCGCTGCGTCGCATCCCTCCGTGACGCGGGGATTGAGGTCCCTGCCGAGCACATCGCGAACAGCGCCGCAACGCTTCGCTTTCCGGATCTTCACCGGGACATGGTCCGCGTGGGCATTGCAATGTACGGGCTCCGGCCAGACGCCTCGATGCCACTGCCCGAGCCGATGCGCCCGATCCTGACGATCCATGGCCGCTTGGCTCGCCTGATCGACCTGGAGGCGGGAGACACGGTCGGCTATGGCCGGACGTATCTGGCGCCATCGGCCGGTTGTGCCGCGCTCGTCCCGATCGGCTATGCCGATGGTTATCGACGTGCCCTCTCGTCACTCGGCTGGATGGGTGTCGGCGGCGCGCCCGCTCCGGTGCTGGGTCGGGTCTCGATGGACCAGACGGTGATCGGGCTTCCAGCGGGATTCGCCGGCGAACCGGGGTCGCGAGTCACGATCGTCGGCGATGGCACGCCCATGACCGATGGCGCACCGACCCTCGATGAACTGGCTGCACTCATTGACACGATCTCTTACGAGATGGCGACCGGTCTGGCGCAGCGCATCCCCAGGCTCTATGTCCGCGGAGGAGCCGTCGTCGATGTCTGCGATTTGCACGGCACCCGCCTGCTTGGGGAGCCGGTCGAGAAGCACTAGGCCAACCGCAGCCCCAGGCGGGCGCCATCGGGAACGAGCCACATCCAGAGGACAACACAAAGGCTGGTGAACGATCTCACCAGCCGCCTTTCCCTTTGCCGCCACTGCCCGGCGTTGCCTATGGCACCGTCGCCCGCAACACGCGTGCCTACTCCGCGCCAGCGAACTCGGCTGCCACCCGTTTCAGGTTGTCGATGTCGCGTCGCACGACGAACGTCCGGCCGCTCATATCGTCGCGGACATAACTCAAGGTTCGGTCGTCCATCCAGCGGTAGATCGTCGGCCGGGTCACCCCGAGCTGCTGAGCGGCATTACCGATGCTGACCAGCTCACTCGGATCGTAGGCCCGGTATTTCGCGAGCGCCAGCATGCGACCGAGATCGGTATCCCAGAACGCGCGGGGCACCGAGTAATCGTCAGCCGCGGCCGACCAGAAGAGCAACTGGAGTACCGACTCGATCGCCTCCAGCACCAGTTCCTTGCGTTCCCGATTCTGGCCGCGTGCCAGCTGGGCGAGGCGAAGGAGATCCTGGCCTAACGGACCGTTGCGAAGTTGATCCAGCGACAGCGACCGGAATGCGTCGGGCAAGAGCTGCGACACAAGCCGATGGTGATGGCTGTACACCAACTGCAACGCGTTATCCATGACCTCCTGGTAGTCTCGGGACTCGGACTCCACGATGACTCCTTTCGGGTCCATTGTTGACCGGGGTTATTTCGCTGTCTGTCGCCACAATCGGGGTGTACTTTTTGCGCTGTACGGTCGGATTGTACGCTCACAGCGGACAAGTGTCAATGATGCTCGTACACGCCGGTCCGGGTACCCTGGAAGAGAGGTCGAAGCGGGGAATAATCTGTCGGCAGGGCTGCCGTCGGATAAGGAAACGCCGTGAGTCAGCTTGGCAATCGCCAGGGGAAGACACTGCGGCGGACTCCCCGATCCGCGGCATCGGTGGCGGCCTCGCG
>CADCWJ010000094.1 GCA_902806365.1 uncultured Thermomicrobiales bacterium | reverse complement strand
CTCGCCGACCGGCGGGTTGAAGCCCTTGAGCACCCAGATGAAGTGCCGCTGCATGTCCTCGGCGGTCGTCATCGTGCCCTTGTGCGGGGGGATCACGTAGGGCGACTCGTAGGCCATCAACGGCGTGTCCATGGGCGCGACGCGGTCGAGCGCCTGCTGGATCAGCTTGATCGACTGGCGCATCTCCTCCATCCGGATCAGGTATCGGTCGTAAGTGTCGCCGAACTGGCCCAGCGGAACCTCGAAATCGAGCTGATCGTAGACGAGGTAGGGAGTCGCCTTGCGGACGTCGTAGTTGACGCCCGATCCGCGCAGGCAGGCGCCCGTCAGCGAGTAGGAGATAGCAGCCTCGGGGGTGAGGATACCGACGCCCTTGGTCCGCGCCATCCAGATCGGGTTCGCGGTGAGCAGCTTGGAATACTCCTGCTGCCGCTTCGGGAAGACCCGCAGGAAGTTGTAGACCTGCTCGACGAGCCCGTCCGGGATCGGTCGGGAGAAGCCGCCGATCTCCATCATGTTCGTGGTCAGGCGCTGCCCACAGAACGACTCGAAGTTGTCGAGGATGATCTCGCGCTCGCGGAAGCATTAGAGCGAGATCGAAAGCGCGCCGATGTCCAGCGCGTGCGTGCCCAGCCAGACGAGGTGGGAGGCGATCCGGCTCAGCTCGGCCATCACGACGCGCCAGTATTGCGCCCGTTCCGGTGCTTCCAGACCGCAGAGTTTCTCGACCGCCAGCACGTAGCCCAGGTTGTTGAGTGGTGCCGCCACGTAATCCGTGCGGTCGGTCCAGGGCGTCAGTTGCGCGTAGCGATGGGCCTCGCCGAGCTTCTCGGTCCCCCGGTGCAGGTAGCCGATGATCGGGTCGCAATCGACGATGATCTCGCCATCGAGCTTGAGCAACACCCGGAGCACGCCGTGTGTGCTCGGATGCTGGGGCCCCATGTTCAGCGTCAGCAGCCGCTCGCCGTTTGCGAGTTGCTCCTCGTCGGAGATCGTCAGGGTTCCGGTCGGCGAGCCACCAGTGGACACCTGTTCACCCGGTCGTCCGTAGGGCGATTCCTCGATGGCAGTGAAATCCGTCTGGTCAGCCGGGCCGGCCGGGCCGGTCGTGGGTCGTTCGACGATGGATGACATGGTGGCTAGACCCCCCTTCCGGTCCAACGGGTGCGGACACGGGGAACGACGCGTTCGGTGTTGTAGACCGGAAATTCCTTCCAGCCCCGGAGCGGATAATCCTTGCGCAGCGGGTGCCCCTCGTCCCAGTCGTCGGGCAGCAGCATCCGGCGCAAATTCGGGTGGCCCTCGAAGATGATCCCGAACATGTCGTAGACCTCGCGCTCCAGCCAGTTCGCGCCGTTCCAGACCGGCACTAGCGAGGGCACGGTCTCGCCATCGTCGCAGCCGGTCTTCAGCCGCAGCCGCACCCGGTTCGGAATCGAGTAGAGCTGGGCGACGACATCGAAGCGTGGCTCGGTGCGCAGGCGCAGCATGTCGACGGCGGAAAGATCAGTCAGGAAGTTGAGCGCCAGCCGGTCGTGGTCGCGCAGGAAGAAGGCGACGTTCCGGAACTCTTCGCGGCTGATGTGGATCGTCGTCTCGTCGCGGAACCGGATGATGTCGAGCACTGCATGGGGAAAGACCGCCCGCAGCTCGCGGACCGCCGGATGCTTCTCGAGGTCGGGATCCGTCCACGCGCCGCGCGCCCACTCGCCACTCGCGTCCACAGGGGTCCGGTCGAGCCGGTCCTGCATCGCTTCGAGGTTGCCGAGCGGTGCCTCGCTGTCCGCCGCGCCCTCCTGTCCGGCGGTCGGCTCGGTAACGGCCCCACCAACCGTTTCCGGTGCGGTGTCGGTGGTTACCTCGTCGGCCAGCCTGGCGGGATCGGAAACGGGAGCGGATGCCTCGGCCGAGCTCCGCTGGTCCGGATTCGGCGGCGTCTCGTTGCCCGGATTGGCCGCTATGTCTCGCCGCGTGTCACCGTCGGTCACGGTGTTCTCCTTGGATGCGCCAGGTCAAGCGGACACCTGCCGTCGACAGTCAGGGATTGGCTACATGTCAGGTCCGGAGGCCGGCCATCGCTTCCTGCCGTTCGGCCTGGCGCTGCTCCTCCGCGGCGCCGACGCCCTGCTTGCGGGCCATGGTCTCGTACTTGATGACCTTGTTCTGGAGTTGGAGGATGCCGTAGTAGAGCGATTCAGGCGTCGGCGGGCAACCAGGAACGTAGACATCGACCGGCACGATCTGGTCGACGCCCTGGACGACCGCGTACGTATCGTAGGGGCCGCCGACGTTGGCGCACGATCCCATCGAGAGAACCCACTTCGGCTCGGGCATCTGGTCGTACAGGGTGCGGACGATCGGCGCCATCTTCTTCGTCACGGTGCCGGCGACGATCATCAGGTCGGCCTGGCGAGGCGACGCCCGGTAGAGCATGCCGAACCGCTCGGCGAGGTCCCACCGCGACATCGAGGCACCGATCATCTCGATCGCGCAGCAGGCGAGCCCGAACTGCAGCCACCAGAGGGATGAACGGCGTCCCCAGTTGAAGAGAAAATCCAGCGAGGTCGTAAAGACGTTCTTGTCGAAGCGGTCGTCGATCAGACCCATTCGAGGGCCCCTTTCTTCCAGGCGTAGACGTAGCCGATCATCAACAGACCGAGAAAGATCGCCATGTCGACGAATCCGAACAGTCCCAGATAATCGAACGAGACGGCCCACGGATAGATAAAGACGACTTCCAGATCGAAGATGACGAAGAGCATGGCGATCACGTAGAAGCGCGGGGTGTAGCGGGGTACGACCGGATCGACATCCGGCACGCCGCTCTCGTAGGGCATGCTCTTGACGGCGGAGGGTCTGCTGGGCGCCGCGATCTGGTTCAGCGTCAGCAGCAGAATCCCCATGAACGCGGCGGTGACGATCATGAAAAGGACGACGACCCAGTTTTCCCCGTAGGTTTGCACTGCTGCCTGCTCCCATTCGCGTTGACCGGTGAGTGGCGAAGTGACCAATTGTCACGAAAGCGCCGTGATTGACCTCTGCTGGAGGAAGAGGCCGGGCGACACAATCCGGGTCGTTTTCCTCGCCCAGCTGACGGCATTGGATCGGCTCGCAAGACCCCCTCCACCGCGTCCGGGAGAGCGGCAAAAGACGGAGATCGAACCCATATTCGGGCTCCCATGCTCACCCCTATTGATTGTGTATCGTATCACAATCAATACGCTTCACTGATGCGCCCGATCACCATGTTTCCCCTGAGCCG